>JAAYTK010000054.1 GCA_012523775.1 Clostridiales bacterium
AGACCAGAAGTTTGCCTCCAGCTTCCTTTAGATTCCTCGTCGCCGAGGACACCCTTGCTCTTGGCTATGTGCTTGGCACTACTAACCCGCACTCGGGACTTTCACCCGTTAGATTGCGCCCATGCCGGGCGCACTAGAAAAAGCCCTGTAACCGTTGAGTTACAAGGCTTTTCGCTTTTACAGGGGCAGTAGGATTCGAACCCACGACCTGCGGTTTTGGAGACCGTTATTCTACCAGCTGAACTATACCCCTATTTATGTTGCCCTCTTATACTACTATTAATTGTGTGAATTGTCAAGATTATTTTGCCCAATAAGGCTCAATATTGACGTTATCTCTTGTTTTGAGTCGTGTCTATGATTATATCACATAGACTTCTGATGCTTAATTCATCAAAGTACCTATTCTCTAAGGGAATCCACTTGTTTATGAATTGCTGAAGCTTGGCCTCATCGTTTCTCTTGGCTATACGTCTTATCTGTTCTTTCTGCTCTACCTCCAGAAATACAGACAGAGTATATGCATCTCTTAGGTGTGGGTGCATACTGTAAGAGCCTTCGACAATATTAAGTCTTTTCGGCTTTACTGTTATCGATTCATCAAATCTCCACACTCCACAAAGATACGGTCTGTATATAATTGTGCGGTTTTCTCTTAAAGGGTTAAGCACCTCATCTTTAAATCTTTCATAATACACATTCCCTCCCGGCTGATTCAGACGGTCCTCCGTTCTCATCTCAGGGGGAAGGAAAAAATCATCCATGTGGAACACATTGCATTCGTATGTTTCGGATATGATTTCAGCCAGTGAGCTTTTGCCGCTTCCGCACATTCCATCTATGGCCAAAATAATCTGTCTGTCATCACTCTTAAGCGATTCGTCTATTCTGTTAAATACATGTTTATAACAGTCATTAATCATTCTGTCTCTCACATAAGCCTCCGTTTTGCAATAGTTACAGCACATTTACCTTAGTCTATGAATATTCCTTTATGTACTGTAGAACCTCTCCTATGTTTTTAACTCCTACCAGCTTAATGCCCTCAGGGGCCTTTATCTTACCCTTGTTGGCTAAGGGAAGTATACATGTCTCAAATCCCATCTTGGCAGCCTCGGCAACCCTCTGGTCTGCCATATTGACTGCTCGTACTTCACCTGTAAGCCCCACCTCTCCAAAGATGATGGTGTTGCCGTTGATGGCCTTATTTCGAAAGCTTGACAGGATGGCTGATACGATTGCAAGGTCTAGGGCCGGTTCGGTTATTCTCATACCCCCTGCTACATTTACATAGGCATCACAATCCCCAAGCTGTATACCGAGACGCTTCTCCAACACAGCCATAAGCAGGTTTACTCTGTTATAATCCGTACCTGCTGCCGTTCTTCTTGGCATATTGAAGCTTGTACTGCTGGTCAAGGCCTGGATTTCTACAAGAATAGGTCTTGTGCCTTCTATGGAGGCGGTTACCACTGAACCCGGCTCACCCACGGGTCTTCCCGTAAGCATATACTCAGAGGGATTCTTCACCTCAGCAAGTCCTGAGCTTCGCATCTCAAAAACACCTATTTCGTTGGTGGAGCCAAAGCGGTTCTTCACTGCCCTAAGCACCCTGTATGATGCAAAGTTGTCTCCCTCAAAATACAGCACTGTATCCACCATGTGCTCAAGCACCCTGGGACCAGCCACCATACCCTCTTTTGTCACGTGTCCTATGATAAATATTGTGATACCTGTACCCTTTGCCATATGCATAAGGGCACCGGTGGCTTCTCTGACCTGACTGACGCTTCCCGGTGCTGAAGAGATATCTTCCTTGTACATGGTCTGAATAGAATCTATAACCACTATTTCAGGCTTATGTTTATTAATAACATCCTCAATCAAGTCCAAATTTGTTTCACAAAGGAGCAGAAGCTCGCCACTAAACGCGCCGAGTCTTTCTGCCCTCATTTTAATCTGTCCTTTGGACTCTTCTCCTGTTATATATATAACCTTTTTACCCTGATTAACGATTTCTCTGCAGGTTTGCAGAAGCAGTGTAGATTTGCCTATTCCCGGATCGCCTCCGACCAGCACCAGACTACCCGGTACGATACCGCCACCCAGTACTCGGTCCAGCTCTCCGATACCCGAGCTTATCCTGCTCTCGGTCTCAGACTTAACCGATGACAATAAAATCGGTTCGGTATTGTTCCTATATCCGGATGCTGATATGCTTTTCTTAACAACAGGCTCTTCTACAAATGTATCCCACTGTTTGCAGCCCGGACATTGTCCAAGCCACTTGGAGGATTCATATCCGCATTCTTTACAGAAAAACACGGTCTTAGCCTTTGCCATACTAAAGTTTAACCACCTTTATGAAATCACTTTTATCTTCTTTCAATTCCACGCTAAATACAAGCTTTCCGCCTAAATTGGTTTTCATCTTCCCTAAGAAGGCATCATTCTTGTATATCTCATATTCCTTTTCTGCCTCCAGCTCAAGAGTAATCTGTGCCGTGTCATACCCTGATACATTGAAGCATACTTCGTTTTCTCTCTGAGCCATATTAAATACTGCGGTTCCTGGTACGGACTCATATACGAACATACCGTTTCTTTCCAGCTTCGTGATCTTATTATAAGTCTTTACCTTATATAGATCTCCATCGTGCTCAAAGTCAGATAACTTGGACTTAATGTCCAGCTGATAATTACCAAAACTTAGTGTCCCATCATTCTCTTTGCGTATTAACTCTTGAATAACAGCCATTATATGACCCTCCTAATAGTATTTGTATGGAACATTATATTAATATTATAAACAATACCTACAATAATTTCTAGTTATTACTATTAATTTTTAACTTTAGATATGGCTTTGCGTAATCAAATGGATTTAAGTATCACCTCATTATCGACATAATCGATTTTTACAGCATCTCCTTCTTTGATTTCTCCTGCCAGAATTCCTTCTGCCAGCTTATCCTCCACGTTGGTCTGAATAGCCCTTCTTAGAGGTCTGGCTCCGAACTTCTCATCATACCCTACTTCAGCCAGATGCTCCAAAGCCTCCTTGGTAGGTTCCAAGGATATATTCATCTGTGCCTTACTTCTCTTAGCAATATTGCTAACCATTATGCCTACTATATCCTTGATATTATCCTTTGTTAGCGAATGGAATACGATGATTTCATCGATACGGTTAATGAATTCGGGTCTGAAAATCCTTTTGACCTCATCCATAACCCCTTCCTTCATCCTCTTATAGTCTTCTTCCTCATCTACTACAGAGGTAAATCCCAGACGCTTAGGAGATATAATATTCTGAGCTCCTGCATTGGATGTCATAATTATGATGGTATTCTTAAAGCTTACTCTTCTTCCCTGAGCATCTGTAATATGTCCGTCATCTAATACCTGTAACAGAATATTAAATACATCAGGATGCGCTTTTTCAATCTCGTCGAACAGAATTACGGAATAAGGATTCTGTCTGACCTTTTCACTTAACTGACCGCCCTCATCATATCCAACATAACCGGGAGGAGAACCTATCAGCTTGCTCACGCTATGCTTCTCCATATACTCTGACATGTCAACCCGTATAATTGAATTCTCTGTGCCGAACATGGCCTCTGCCAAAGCCTTTGAAAGCTCGGTCTTACCGACACCGGTAGGGCCAAGGAAAAGGAATGAGCCAATCGGGCGATTCGGGTCCTTTAATCCTACTCTGCCCCTTCTGATTGCCTTTGCAACCGCCGTAACAGCTTCCTCCTGTCCGATAACTCTTTCATGAAGTATGCTTTCGAGATTCTGAAGCCTTTGGGATTCTTCCTCCTCAAGCTTTCTAACGGGTATTTTCGTCCAGCTGGATACTATGTCTGCTATCTCAGCCTCACTGACAACCAGCTTATCCTCGGTTCTTTTCTTCTCTTCAACAACCTTTTGCTTTTCCAGCTCTTCTTTGAGTGCTTCCTGTTGCTTCTTAATCTCTCCTGCTCTTTCATATGCCTCTTCTTTTATTGCACTCTCTTTTTGCTCCTCAAGCTTTGCAATTTCCTTCTCTAAGTCCTTGATAACCGGAGAGGATGTATAGGTGCTTAAGCGAACCTTAGATGCCGCCTCATCCATAAGGTCGATTGCCTTATCAGGAAGGTAACGGTCATTGATATAACGGCTTGAAAGCTTGACTGCCGCTGTCAGTGCACTATCGGTTATCCTTACTTTGTGATGTGCTTCGTACTTGTCTCTAAGTCCGAATAATATCTGAATAGCTTCCTCCTCGGAAGGTTCTTCCACAACCACTGGTTGGAACCTTCTTTCCAAGGCAGCATCCTTTTCAATGTATTTTCTGTATTCCTCTCTGGTTGTCGCACCAATAATCTGGAGCTCGCCTCTGGCAAGAGACGGTTTTAGAATATTAGAAGCATCTATGGCTCCTTCAGCTCCGCCGGCCCCTATAATTGTATGAAGCTCATCAATAAAAAGAAGTACGTTTCCGTCATTGATTACTTCCGAAATAACCTTTTTTATTCTTTCCTCAAATTCACCACGATATTTAGAACCGGCTACCATGCCTGACAAATCCAGTGTAACCACCCTTTTATCCTTAATGGTATCAGGGATGTTACCTTCGATAATCTTAAGTGCAAGACCCTCGGCAATAGCCGTCTTTCCGACACCGGGTTCACCTACTAAGCATGGATTATTCTTTGTTCTTCTGCTTAATATCTGTACTACTCTCTGTATCTCAATCTCCCTGCCGATAACAGGGTCCAATTTACCTTCTCTGGCATATTGTGTGAGGTCTCTGCTATATTGATCCAGCATCGGTGTGTTGGATTTGGCCTTGCCTTTAGCCTTTCCTGTTGCAAATTCATTCTTGGCTGCGCTGATGTCCACCCCTGCTGCCGCTAACAGATCGATATATACCTTCTGTACGTTCACTCCCAGCGTATTTAACAGGCGTATAGCAATACTGTCCGGCTCCTTGATTAATGCTATAAGGAGATGTTCGGTTCCTGCCTCCTGGGCCTTTAGTTTGGCCGCTTCCCTTTGACTTTGGTCAATGATACGCTTTGCCCTTGGAGTAAAGCTTCCGCCCTCCATCATTTCCACTCCGCTGCTCGGAGCAATCAGCTGGGATACCAGCTCCATAATCCTATCTACGGTTAAACCGTTTTCACGAAGCACTCTGGATGCTACACCATCCACCTGCATTAATCCGATCAGCAGATGCTCCGTACCAATATAATTATGATTAAGTCTGAATGCTATTTCTTTGGCAAGATTTAACGCTTGCTTAGCATTATCTGTAAATCTATCATTCATCTTTATGTCCTCCAATCTTAATAAGAGTACTGCTTATACAATTGTTGGTAATTCCTTGCTTATATATTCAGCTCTGGATTTATCTCTTGTAGCACTGCCAACATTTTTACCCAATGTCCACTGAAGACTTCCGGGCTGTACTCCCATCATCATTTTATGAATATTAAATTCCCTGTCGAACTTTATCAATCCGCAGTCTGCGCCAAATTTCAACTGGGAAAGAAGTGTCATAGCATCGTCAGAAGAAATTTGTCTGGCATATTTCAGTATTCCATATGCACGATATACCTGATCCTCAATTTCGTCAGAATTAAGTGATAGCATATATTCTCTTCTCTTTCTTTCTTGCTTCATGACCTGGTCTACAATACGATTCAGATTCTGAATTATCTCTCTCTCAGAGTTTCCTAATGTCTTCTGATTTGAAATCTGATATATACTTCCAAGACTCTTGGTTCCCTCTCCATAAATACCACGGATGGTAACACCATATCTCCCAACCTCTTCAATTAACTTCTGTATCATTCTCGCCGAACTAAGTGCCGGTAAAAACATCATACAGGATGCACGCATCCCCGTTCCCGAATTGGTAGGACAGGATGTCATATATCCATATTTCTCATCATAGGCAAACTTCAGACTATCATAAGCTATGTCGTCAATACGGTTGGCAATTTCATAGGCTTCCTCCAAATTCATTCCGCCGACAATCGCCTGTATCCTAACATGGTCCTCCTCATTAATCATGATACTTACTGTCTCATCATCCGACAAAATCAATCCCGTGGTCTGCTCCTTATCTACCAGTAACGGGCTTACTATATGTCGTTCAACCATAGCAGCCTTGTCGATGTCACTCAATGACCTGATATTACAGGAGTAATATTTTCTTTTGTCCTGATTGGCTAAGGCAGGTGTCATTTTCTTGACTTCATCAACTAATTTTACCGCATCAGACTCCTTTAACAGCGGTGAGAACATATAGTCCTCCAAATTTCTTGCGAGTCTTACTCGGCTGGAAATAACCACATCACCATCAGGTACAATCTGTTCATACCATTTAAGCATTGTTGGCTTCCTCCTTTTTCAGCTGCCGAATCATATCTCTTAGCCTGGCTGCATTCTCAAATTCTTCCCTTTCTATTGCTTTCTGAAGCTCCAATGTAAGTCTTTCCGTCTCGGACATGTCTTTTATTATCCTGTCGGTTGTTGAGAGAAATCCCTTTGGACGCTTACCGGTGTGCTCCTGCGCCCCCTGTATCCCTCTTAATGTCTTGCCTAACACCTTATTAAAGCTTCTGTAACACTGAGCACATCCGAAACGTCCTCTCTTTAAAAATTCATCATAGGTTGTTTTGCATCTTTCACAAACAAGATCCCCCTGAGTCTCTCCGGATTTATTTGTAGTATTGGTTTGATAAGCACCCAGCAATGTGGATAGCAGACTGTTCAGAGTCATATCCGTATTTAACAAAGGGTTCTCCATTTGAAAGGATGTATAATCTGTTGCACATTCTTCGCAAAGATGCTGCTCCGTCTTTGCACCGTTTATAATCTCCGTATATAATACCTTTGCTTCTCTAAGTTTACATCTGTCGCATAGCATCGGAGTTACCCCCTTTCAAATTCACAAAAAATCTCTTCGACAACCTTAAACACATCCTGACAGTTTATATCCCTACATATAGCCTTAGCAAGAATAACTCGTAGTTCCTCCCTCAAATCATTAATGGCCTGCATTTTATCGATATCAATAGCGATTACCGCTCCTTTTCTACGGTCCAGTTTAATATATCCCTCCTGTTTTAAGATGGAATATGCTTTGTTTACAGTATGCATATTAATACCTATATATTCTGCCAGCTCTCTGACCGAAGGAAGGTTATCACCCTCCTGGAATTGTGAGGTGGCAATGCCATATATGATTTGATTTCTCAACTGAATATAAAGCGCCTCATCACTATTAAAATCAATTTTCATATACATTGTATTCACCTCTTATTCTAAAATATTGTAAAAACTCATTATCAGTTATATCTGTTATATATATTGTATAACAGATAGCTCTGTTTGTCAATTATTAATTAAAGTCATCATCCTTATATCCTCTTGACTTCAGGTATAAGCGGATTGACAGAATTATAAATATTGCGCAAAGTGCACTTATGAGAGCAATTACTATAGCCAATTTATTTAAATTGGACTTGTACTGCTTAGAATCTATAAGATCACTATCAATTATTTCCTCAGGGTTATAAACAGAAACGGTTTCGCTCACATACCGCTGCATTGTTTTTTCCACTTTATCATAACTGTATAAACCTGCCTCACCCAGCTCATTCTCGGCATATATCAGTAAGAATTCATTATCTAACTGCTCCGGCGCAAATACGGGTACAGATATTCCGGATATTATAATTCTTGTTTTTGAATATCCGGCAGGTATTTTTAAGACCTCGGGAGGATCAATCAGCTTATATTTTCCACCGTATATTGCAAAAATGTCTTCTCCTACTCGAACCACATCAAAGTTTCCGTGCTTCTTATCAGGTGTTATAGGAGTAGTATCAACTCCCTCTTCGACTTCTCCATGCTCTTTCGTGACATCGATAATATATTCTATGACTTTTCCCGATTCGGCAGTCACAGTTATCACAACTTTATTTTGCCCTTCTTCCAATAAATCATTACCTGATATTTTAATAGTTGCTTTCTCATCCTCCGGAATGGCTACAATAACCAGCTTCTGTGTATCATAACTAACACTGGTTGTATACTCATATACATTTTTATCAAATTCAGGGCTTAACACAGCCGGACTTATCTTAAGCGATTCAAGGCTTGCATTGTCCGATGCTGTCTGAGCTGCCTTGACCTCCAGCTCAAAAGAGGATGAAGATACTGACATTGGAAGCCCCGCCTCATAATCATATACCATAATCTGACCGCTAAACTCTATTTCTGTTTTTCCTACCTTAAGCGCCTGAAATTCCAACGCATATTTTCTGTTGTCGTCCGGTTCGGATAGATTGATATCAGAAATCTTCAGAAACCCGCTGCTTCCTGTAATAAATGAGACCGAACCCATATATTCAAGTATTTCTTCGTCATATACCAGATTTGCCTCGATATCGCCAAACACCGTATCGGAGCTTATATTTATAAACACATAAATCGAATCACCGATAATTACCTGATTATCATCGGCGGTTATTTCAATATTTACACTGGCCGCTCTTACAATCCCTGTATTTAAAATTCCACCACATATAAGTAGCAGGCAAATCGACAATATATAATAAAATGTTTTCTTCATAAAACTTCCCCCTTTTCTTTATAATAACAATATTAATTAAAATAGACAATATTGTTTTTTGTACATTTTGCGAGATTTTTATTATTGTATAGATGATTTTAGAGGTATTTCCTATACAATAATAACAAAATTCCGGCCGGTAGGCTTATACCCTTTACCGGCCGGAGTTATCGTAATAATCCGGTAACTACAACCTATCTTTATTGGCTTATTCCATTGCATTCATCATGGTAGTATTACTCCCTGACAATTACAATGCTATAGGTTGCTATATCGCCGTTTTCTGCGATTACCTGTATATAGATCTCGTTTTGTCCGACATTTAGAGGATAATATCCTTCTCCAAATACATTGGCTTTCTTACTTACAGTCTTGGCCTTAATTTCTACTGCCTCGAGCTCATTTCCTACAATCAGATAATAATTGTACTCTGTCTGACTAAATGTAGGTGTTAATGTAAGCTTCTCGCCATTCAGATCAAGAACCTGCAGGCTCTTTAACCTATTATTCGGATTAAATTGAGTCGTAGGCCTTGGGCAGGCAGTTGCCGGCATATTCAGATATACAGGAATGGAGAATACGATGGGAGCTTCCATCATATTACCATATGCTGCCGCAATCTTCTTTGATTCGGCCCACGGTGCTTCAACGTTAGTCATATACTGATGAAAATATGTTGATACCGGTGTTACATTGAATTTCTGAAGATACACAGTATCCTGCCCTCTGTTAATATAAGTGCTTCCTAGGAAATATGAGCCTCCCACTATGGATTTATAAGGGTTTGTCCAAGGAATCAGGTATGTCTCATTGGTTGAGGCATTCTTCGTACCGTTTTTGGCAAAATTCAGTCCATTGGCTATTGCTCCGCCACCCGGGCTGTCATTGGCTCCGATATTATAGAAATTATAATATCCCTCATAGCCCTTATATGTGCCTGATACACTGTTGCTTAAGGTGGCAGGTCCTGTAACTACCTCCTGCTTTACCCTGGATGCCAAATGATATGGACTTACTCCCGAATACTCGGCTGCCTTCATAAAGGTTTCACCATAGGTTAAGGTTTTCTTCTTTCCGTTATCATCTGTGAAGGAATAGGAGGTGTTGTATAATGCTGTTCCCCTTAGTACATTCTCCACGCCTTCTCTGGTCTGATATTTACTCTGGAACCTAAGCAGCTCGAATTGGAAGATTCCTTCCTCGGTAAGAAAATTCCTGGGATCCATATAATACTCGATGGCTGCTCTTGAAGCTGTAACCCAATATGAGCCGTCATATATAACGAATGTGTCTGTTTTCCAATCATAAGCTCCCTTATCGAAGGACAGCCACTCGACACTTTTTGAGTTAGGAATCGTATTCTTGCCGGGTATGCTTTCTGCTTCTATCACGGTGTTCCAATCAAGTCCGGTATGATATGCCTCAAATACCCAATTGGGATGCAGTTGATGCAGTTTTCTAAGAGAATCCTTATATGACTCAGGAAATCCCTCCAATAAAAGCTTTGTTTCAAAATCCGTGTCATCGGGTATATCCGGTGTGGGTGTAACACTAGGTGTCTGTACAGGCGGCTGTGACGGCTGCCAAGGATTAACAACTCCTTCCGGCAGCTCTGAGCCCACATAGATATATTCTGCTTGTACATAACCCCGATACTTACTGTTGGAGATTTCATAATATGGCATACTGTTAACCGTTACCACGTCATAAATCTTGACTTTTTCTCCACTGGTTAGAATTACCGGCTGTTCATATAAATCATATAAGAAATCATTCGAAACCAAAATATTATTGTACATATTCAGATATACGGTATTACATACAAAACCATTCTTGGTTTCACCTATATATGTATATATCGGATTGTCCGCAATCTCCAATATCTGATCAGGCACAGGCACCGGTGTAGGAATAGGCGTAGGTGTCGGTGTCGGTGTAACACTTGGTGTGGGTGTTACAGTCGGTATCGGTGTCGGCTCCGGACTAGGCTCAGGTGCCTTGGTTGGTTTAGGCGTAGGAGCTTTTGTCGGCTCCGTAGTCGGCTTAGGTGTCGGTGAGGCTGTGGACGAGTTCTCTGTGTTCTCTGCTCTAAAACCGACCTGATAAGCAGGCGCATATCCGGTATAACTCTTATCTCCTATTTTAAAGGATAGCTTATACCATTTCATACCTGATGAAATAACTTCATCAGTAATGCTGACAGCCTTATTCTTCTTTAAGGAGACAATATTACCCTCATCATTCTTTAAATAAATTGCCTTGTCTCCTGCTTCCTTTCGAATATTTACCTTCGATACCGTTATTTCCGCCTTTATCTTTTTCTTAAGGTTTAATTTAATATATTGACTGGAAACATATCCTGTCGTTGCGGCTTGATTGGCATTCAGACTGATCTGATACCATCTGGTATTGCCCACCAAGGCTTCTCCGATTATTGTGACCTTGCTGTTAAGACTTAATGAGCCTACAGCAGGATTATCCGTGCCGGGTTTACTTCTAATATTCAATGACCTTGCCGTAACCGTGCCTTCGTGCTTGTAGTTTCCGGTTACTCCGCCACTTTCAGGCTTAGGAGTAGGCTTAGGCGTAGGTGTAGCCGTCGGCTTCGGTGTGGGTGTGGCAATCGGTTTGTCTACCCTGATATAGTCACCGTGAACATAGCCCTTTAATGACTTTCCGTTGAATTGCAGGGATACATAGTACCAATCACCATCTTTATCTAATAATGCAACGGTTTCATCCTTACGAAGATATACATATGTACCATCCTGTAGCTGCAATCTTGCTGCAGATGTCGATGGTTTAGTTCTTACATTAAGCGTATCGGCTGTGACTGTTCCTTTTCCTGATGCCGATACAGTGGAGCTATGTATCAAATTAGGTAAGACTAAGATTATACATAATATAATAATTATCCCTTTATGATAAAACCGATTTCTCATCAAGTACTCCTTTCGTACACTAACCACTGTCTCTCTTCTGTCTGCTTTACGATTAACACACACCTCTTAATGTTGATTTTTATCGATAATATGTGTTTTCTATAAAATAAAAAAGAACTATGGCAGTTATGTGGCATTTACTGCATTTCGTGTCATTAGATGCTAAAAAACCAATTAATTTACAAGAAAGAGTTTTGCCGGCTTTCCTGCTCAATAAAAAAATCTGCGGTATTATCCGCAGATTGATTTTCCTATATCCCTTCTCATGTACTTGTTTTTAAAATGTATCTTTTCAGTAGCTTCGTATGCCTTGGCTCTGGCATCCACCAAATTGCTTCCAATGGCTGTAACACCGAGCACTCTGCCCCCATTAGTCAGTATATGACCGTTTTTTTTCTTGGTCGCGGCATGGAAAATATAATAATTACTGCTGTCTGAAAAGCTATCCAGTCCCTGTATCTCAAACCCCTTTTCATAATGCTCCGGGTATCCATCGGAAGCAAGAATCACACATACGGCCGCATTATCATCAAATGACAGCTCTATCTGATTCAATCTTCCGTCAATACAGGCTTCAATAACTTCTACCAAATCGTTATTAAGTCTGGGAAGAACCACCTGTGCCTCAGGATCACCAAAGCGGGCATTGTATTCGAGAACCTTCGGACCGTCCTTGGTAAGTATCAGTCCAACAAATAGGATTCCTACAAAATCCCTTCCCTCAGCCTTCATGGCATCCATGGTGGATTGATATATGTGCTTTTTGCAGAAATCATCTATCTCTTCTGTATAGAAGGGACTCGGTGAGAATGTACCCATACCCCCTGTATTTAATCCCTGGTCATTATCCTTGGCTCTTTTATGGTCCTGAGCACTTGTCATGGGTAAAATGTGTGTCCCGTCACAAAAAGCAAGTACAGATACCTCCGGTCCTGATATATATTCTTCAATCACCAGCCTGCTTCCAGATTTGCCAAACTGCTTTTCTATCATAATTGCCTTAACGGCTTTGACCGCTTCATTATAATTCGAACAGATAAGAACACCCTTTCCTAAGGCAAGGCCGTCTGCCTTAACTACAATAGGATAATCGGCGGTCCTAAGATATTCAATTGCATCGTCAGCCGAATCAAAGACTTCATAAGCGGCAGTTGGGATATTGTATTTTTTCATGAGGTTTTTGGAAAACACCTTAGAGCTTTCAATTATGGCCGCCTCTTTCCTGGGTCCAAAAATACGAAGTCCCCTCTTCTCAAAGACATCTACTATACCGGCAGCCAACGGATCATCAGGTCCCACAATAGTGAGATCAATCTTATTCGATAATGCGAACTCTGCAAGCTCCTCATGAGCCATAACGGATATATCAACACACTCTGCACACTCACTGATACCTGCATTACCCGGTGCACAATAGAGTTTCTTCACCTTAGGACTTTGTGAAACCTTCCATGCAATGGCATGTTCTCTACCGCCTCCACCTATGATTAAAACCCTCATTCTGTTACCTCCACGCGATTATAATGACTTTATTCATCTATAATTACCCTATTATCTATAACCCTGACACGATTTTCTGATATAAGCCTTATTGCTTCGGGTAATATAATCCATTCTGCCTGCTCCATTACCCTTTTTTGAAGAGTCTCAGGAGTGTCTCCCTGAAGCACATGAACTTCCTTCTGCAAGATTATCGGGCCTGTATCAGTCCCCTCGTCTACAAAATGAACAGTAGCTCCTGTTATTTTTACCCCACGCGATAATGCAGATTCGTGAACCTTAAGTCCATAGTAACCCTTGCCACAAAAGGATGGTATTAGTGACGGATGTACGTTTATTATCCTATTCTTATAATGCCTTACTATTTTTAACGGTAATATCAACAAAAAGCCCGCAAGGACTATCAGGTCAACCTGATAGTCATTAAGCAGGCTATAGAAAGCCTCTTCAAATTGTTCGGGGGTATCAAAATCCTTTTTATTTATTGTCTTTGTGGGTATATTGTGGTCACTGGCTCTTTGCAGTGCATATGCCTTCTCATTACTGCTGATAACCACTTCGATGGATACTCCGGGAAGGGCTCCCTTATCCATCTTATCAAGTAATGCCTGTAGATTGGTTCCTCCACCGGATACCAGAACAGCCAGCTTTAGCATAATGTTATCCCCCTGGTACCACCACGGACCTCACCGATAATATAGGCTTTTTCTCCAGTCTCGTTTATGGTTGCTACTGCCTTATCAGCCTGCTTGGCATCCACAACTATTGCCATACCAATTCCCATATTAAAGGTGTTATACATGACCTTATCAGTAATATCTCCATCCTTTTTTAACATTTTAAAGAGAGGAGGTACATCATAGCTGTCGATTCGTATAATACCATGCATTCCCTCAGGCAACATTCTGGGTATATTCTCATAAAAGCCCCCTCCGGTAATGTGGCTACAGGCCTTTATATTAATCTTTCCTTTTTTTAATCCCTGTAATGCCTTAACATATATTTTGGTCGGAGTAAGAAGAGCTTCTCCAAGGGTCATACCAAGCGACTCATAGTAGGTATCAAGAATTGATCTTTGCATTCTAAATACCTGACGAACCAATGAATAGCCGTTACTGTGTATGCCCGATGAAGCTATGCCGATAATAACATCCTTCTCCTGAACTTCTTTGCCGGTAATTAGATTTCTCTTATCACCAATTCCTACAGCAAATCCGGCCAAATCATATTCGTCCTCAGGATAGAATCCCGGCATTTCGGCAGTTTCACCTCCTATTAAGGCAGCGCCTGCTTCAATACATCCCTGAGCCACGCCCTTGACAATGTCCGCTATCTTTTCAGGATTATTTTTGCCACAGGCGATGTAATCCAGAAAAAACAAAGGCTCAGCTCCCGAACATGCGATGTCGTTCACACACATGGCAACACAGTCAATTCCTATCGTATCATGAGTATCCAATAAAAATGCTATCTTTAGCTTTGTACCTACACCGTCTGTCCCCGATACAAGAGTAGGTTCTTCCATAGTCATAAATCTCTTTAAAGAAAAGGCCCCGGAAAACCCTCCTATATCGGATATGACCTCCTTACGCATGGTCTTCTTAATGTGCTCTTTCATAAGGTCTACTGCCCTATAGCCCGCTTCGATATCTACTCCAGCCTGTTTATAATCCATTATAACCTCCTATAATTATGCAATATAACCATATTACTATCTGTCAACATTCTAGCATACATGGATTAATCTTTCAGCAGATAAATTCTTATCGCTTTTATTAGCAGACCTAATAAATAGCCGCCTATTTATTAGAGCAGTTTCTCGAACTGCCTTTTCCCGGTGCTTGCCAATCTCTTGCATAGCAATAAACTTAAAATAAACAATATGCCAATAAATACTACTAAGCCGGTTACTATTTTACCAAT
>JAAYTK010000055.1 GCA_012523775.1 Clostridiales bacterium
AGAATATTGGAGATTAGGGTGAATTATCCCAATCCCTATCTTGCCAAGAGGATTGCAGATGAGTTCGCCAAGGTATCGACTGAGCAAATAGCCAAAATCATGTCCACAGAGAAGCCCACCATAGTAGATGAGGGAATTGTTCCGACAGCCCCATCCAATCCCAATGTTATAAAGAATGCATTTATAGGAGGCATGCTTGGTGCCATAATTGCAGGAGCTATAATAATTGTACTTAATATGATGGATGACACGATTAAGGGTAGCGATGATGTGGAGAGGTATCTGAACCTAAGTACCTTAGGCTTAATACCTATGGAGAACGGTAAATCAGGTAAGACCGGCTCGAACAGGAGGAGTTCTATGCACAAAGGACAAAATACTCAGAAGGGTAGGAATTAGTATGGCTGAGAAGATAATCGAGATATACCGTGAAGAATTAGACTATAGAGCCAATGAATCCTATAAGGCTCTTAGGACCAACATAGAGTTTTGTGGTGATGATATTAGGGTGATTAGCTTAACCAGCTGTACGCCTAATGAAGGTAAGACAAGTATATCCTTTAATATTGCAAAATCATTTGTGGAGAACGGAAAAAGGGTAGCCTTGATAGATGCTGATTTAAGGAAATCGGTATTGATAGGCAGGTATAGGGTGGGCGGAGTAGAGTGTGGCCTGACCCATTATCTGTCGGGACATAATAAATTGGAGGATGTAATATATAGAACCAATATTAATAACCTGGATATAATATTCTGCGGTTCACACAGCCCCAACCCAGCAGAGCTGTTAAATCATGATCGATTCGAGGATATGATAGGTGCACTTCGTGAGGAATATGATTATGTAATTATCGATACCCCTCCGCTTGGCTCGGTAATAGACAGTGCAATTGTAGCCCGAGCTGTAGATGGAGTAATCATTGTCATAGAGTCGAATGCAATCAGCTATAAATTCGCTCAGAGTGTTAAGGATCAACTGGAGAGGGCTAACTGTCGGATCCTGGGCGTGGTTATCAATAAGATTCCCATGGACAAGAAGAGAAAATACGGCAAATACTATGGTAAATATTATGGCGGATACTATGGAGCTTACGGCGAATAGTATAAAGATGGCATTTGTAAAATATAACCAGTACAAATATCAAGGTTTACATTCATTTCATTAAATAGTATAATGATAGATACATTTATCTTTTGCATTTGATGAAAAGGAAGGGAACGAATAATGCTACATATTTTTCTGTGTCCAAAGTGCTTTAATTATCGAATCGTATCGAGAAAGCCAGATGCTATCTGCTTTCATTGTGGTGCGAAGCTATATAAAAGTAATATAGACTATGTGGAATATATCGATATGAGTGAGCAGGAGCGCGAAAAATATAAGGAGAATTTTATTAAGAGAATCAGAGCATATCAGGATGAGATAGATAGTGTACTTACTGATAGTGAAGTGAACAAATAAGATAAATAATGATATACATAACAGAGGGAAGAAAATGGCTAGAAAGATAATTGATACAAAGCTGGCTTTTAGAAGAATTTGCTTAATACTTTGTGATACGGCAGTAATCATTGCAGCGAGTGCATTAGGATTACTGCTTCGCTTTGATTTAAATCCCAGTAAGGTAGATATGCATTTCGTAGAATCTCTATGGCGCTATCTACCTATAAATATTATCTGTACCTTGATTATATTCTACATACTTAAGCTCTATCATAGCATGTGGAGATTTGCGGGCATAGTAGAGATGCAGAATGTTACAGCTGCTTGTATCATGTCTTCCATTATTCATTTTGCCGGACTTCGTATCTTAGATTATCCGATACCAAGAAGTTATCCCTTCCTGTATGGGGGAATGTTATTCTTTCTTACCCTGGGTAATCGATTCGCCTATCGTTTTGTCAGATATATCAAGCGTATAGGCAGTAATAACAGCGAGATAAAGAAAATCATGATAATCGGTGGCGGAGATGCCGCAAATGTAATTATCAAGGAGATTCGCACCAGCGAGCATATCAGCAACACAAGAGTAAAATGCATAATAGATGATGACCCTTCAAAGCAGGGAACTTATATCCAGGGGGTAAAGGTAGTAGGAAGCAGGGATGATATCATCGAGACAGTTAATCTCTTCAATATTAATGAGATAATCATCGCCATGCCCTCTGTAGCCAAGCAAACCATCCGTGAAATTGTAGAGATATGTAATGAGACGGGCTGTAGCTTAAAGATTCTTCCCGGTGTATATCAGCTGATGAGTGGTGAGGTAAGTGTAAGTCAGCTAAGAAGTGTAGAGGTGGAGGACTTACTGGGAAGAGACAGCATCAAGGTAGACCTTGCTTCTATCATGGGCTATGTCAAGAATAAGGTGGTGCTTGTAACCGGTGGAGGAGGCTCTATCGGTAGTGAGTTATGCAGACAATTAGCTGCCCATCGTCCCAAGCAACTGATAATTCTAGATATATATGAGAACAATGCCTATGATATACAGCAGGAGCTTAAAGCTCATTATCCTAATTTGGATCTGGTGGTCCTTATCGCTTCTGTAAGAAGCTCCAATAGGATGAATTCCATATTCAAGACCTATAAGCCTCAGATAGTCTACCATGCGGCTGCCCATAAGCATGTACCGCTTATGGAGGACAGTCCTAATGAAGCCATCAAGAATAATGTACTGGGCACATGGAAGACCGTTCAAGCGGCTGATCTCTATGGAACCGAGAGATTCGTACTAATCTCCACGGATAAGGCGGTAAACCCTACTAATATCATGGGAGCCTCTAAGAGAATATGTGAAATGATAGTACAGACCTACAATAAGAAATCCAAGACTGAATTCGTAGCTGTGCGATTCGGTAATGTACTGGGTTCAAATGGCAGTGTAATACCATTATTCAAGAAGCAGATAGAGGAGGGGGGTCCTGTAACGGTAACCCATCCTGATATTATAAGATATTTCATGACCATACCCGAAGCAGTATCCCTGGTACTACAAGCCGGAGCCTATGCCAAGGGAGGAGAAATCTTTGTCCTAGACATGGGTGAGCCAGTAAGGATACTAGATCTTGCTGAGAACCTGATTAGGCTATCAGGCTATAAACCTAATGAAGATATCATGATAGAATTCACAGGACTTCGTCCCGGCGAGAAGCTCTATGAGGAGCTTCTGATGGAGGAGGAGGGACTAGAGGATACAGAAAACAATCTGATACATATAGGAAAGCCCATAGAGATGGATGAGGAAAGCTTCCTTAGACAGCTGGAGGAGCTTAAGGATATATGTCTGCTGGAGCCTGTGGAGATAAGGAAGATGGTAAGGGAGATAGTACCGACCTATGTGATAAAGAAGTGACAGGCACAGATGCCAACAGTCAGGTGCCAGGCACCGAACTTCGTGCCTGGCTCCGTTAATAAATAACAGTTGACAATAACACAATATAGGGATAGACTAATTATAGTGTTCGGTTTCCGAACGCAGACTAAAATCAGTATATAATGAGGAGACAGAATTGGCAGAGAATGAGAGCCTATTATTCGATAATGAATATGTCATAATGTCAGAGGTAGCAGATAATGAGACCGTAACCCAACGGGAGCTTTCAAAAAAGCTTGGTATCTCTGTAAGTACGGTGAACGTGCTTATGAACAAGATGATAAGAGAGGGTCTAATAAAGATGACTCAGGTGTCTCAAAAGCAGGTTCTATATATGCTGACACCGGTGGGTATGATGGAAAAGGCCAAGAAGACGGTTGGCTATCTTAAGGCTCACTATAGGGCTATCTATGAGACAAAAGAAAAGATTAAGTCTGTTCTAGATGAACTATGTAGGGAGCATGATGTAATCTATGTACTTATGGGTAATGATGAGATGAGTGAGATACTTGCAATAGCGGTAGATGAATATAAAAATAAGCATAAAAAATCAAATATATGTAAAATACATAGTGTTATTGATATGGAAGTAAAGGAATATAATACACCAATATTAGTATACATGAATGTTAATGAAAAAGCTTATATTGAGTATGAGGATATTACTAATGTGAAGGTTATAAACTTAATAGAAGTAATATAAGGGTGACTCCGATTCAGAAGCCACAACCATTAATCTAAAGGTGATTGCAATGGATAAAAAAATTGAGGGCTTTACTTTACTAGAATTAATTGTTGTGATATCGATATTAGGAATCCTTACAGCATTAGCTGTTCCAAGATTGGTGGATTTTATACATAAGGTTGAAGAGAGTGTATGTGCTACTAATCTTACAAATGTAGAAAGATTGTACTCAGCTTATCTATTAGAGAATAATATTGAACATGAGGACAGTATATTTAATCAATTTCTGATAGCGTGTTTTAATGAGATATGTCCAGTTAATGGTGTGTTCAGCTATGAATATGGAGAGATTAAGTGTAGTGTACATGAAGATATAAGTGGGGGCAATGAAGAAGAGGCACCTGATAATGAAGTGCCATGGTTATGAGCCCAATAAAATGTAAGGATAACTAAAACGAACAAGTACATACTTAGAGAAAAACAATTTCACCACAATTATAATCGGTGTGAGTATTGAATTAGAACGGGTCACAAATTAATCTTATTGTCAACCTACACGCATGTGATTGAATGCATGTAGCGACGTGAGTAT
>JAAYTK010000056.1 GCA_012523775.1 Clostridiales bacterium
GCAGCAGCATTTACAGCCATGTGATTTCCTCCCTGTCATATCTAATAATTTTGATTATTGGTCATTCCTAGCATAGACATTAAAGCTGAGCTTTGTGAGTTCATCCTAGCCATAGCGGTCTCCATTGCAGCGAACTGTCTATAATATTTTTCTTCTATCTCCAGCAGTCTGGATTCCATCTTTGCCAGATCTGATTTATAATTGGTTAATGTCTTAGCCATCTCTTTGTCATTGTATACCGTCAATGCACTACTAAGTGACGAGCTCTTCATTTTATCCATTAAGGCACTATAAAGATTATCCGCAAGCTTTGTCATTACCAACATGGCCTCTTCGGGATTGTTGGTTAGCGCATCCATCAGCTTATTGTCCTGACCTGCTACTTTTGCAAAGTCCTCATCACCGCTTATATGAAGAAGCCCTTTTTCCGAGTAACTTTGAGTAGTGATTCCAAAGCTGGACAATGAGTATGTCTTGCCGTTTACCGTTACGCCCTCATTAAGTGTTGAACGCAGAACATTTATAAGACCACCTAAGGTATTATCTCTTCTAAGCAGGGAGTTCTTTATTTTATCCTCCCACTTTTTAATCTGTTCTTCGGTCATTAATTCTCTTTCTTCATCGGTAAGAGGATCATAGCCACGGGCTGATTCGGCATTATAAGCGTCATTCATCTCTTTCAGAAGCTCATTATATGTCGTAACAAAATCCTTAATCATATCATACACAGCCTCGGTATTTCCCGATACCGATATGCTGATAGTCTCATCATCCTCGGCGATCTCATTATCGAGTCCTGCGGTTATGCCCTTCAATGTAAATGTCAGACCGTTAACCGAGAAATTATTGGACGAACCGGTAAGCTCGGCTTCATTATATATAACTATAGCATCAGACGCCTTAACTAATACCCCTCCAAGAGGGCTGCCGCTCATCTCAACAATTCCTTCTTCATTCTTAACAATCTCACCAAGTCCCAGATTGGCAAGAATTCCTGTTTGATTGACTTGCTGATTGTTGGCATTGGCATATTCGGTAAGCAGTAAATCAAGCTCTCCCTCAGCCACTAGAAATACATTATCCTCTTCAGCTTCATTATTCTTCCATGCATCAAATTCGGCGGCTGCGGCTACTTCCGCGTCCTGTCTTAATCTGTCCTTTATAGCAGCCTGTAACACTTTATCATCTAATTCTTCGCCTTCTTCAAGGTCTTCTCTGAGTTTTTGCTCGACTTCAGGCGTCACTGCTGCTATATTGGCCTCATTAGCCATATAATCATTGATATATTTAGTCCTTACCTGCTGATGCTTAATCTCAAGAAGCTTGCCTCCGATTTCATTCTTATCTCCTGTAAGGTATGACTTAAGATATCCGTCTACTTTACTCTTGTCGGAACTGCTTAATGAATCGTAACCCAAAAAGTCACGAATAATATTCTTTTCCTGAACCTGCTCTGATGACGAGGTGGAAATCTCAAATGCATTCTCTACGCCACTGGCCTTTGAGCTTATAAATAAACGCTTCTGTCCACTGTCATAATTAGCATTTAGTCCTGCATTTTTCAATGAATTTATTAAATCACCCAGAGTTGTGCTTTCCCTGACTTCAAGACCCACTTCCTTATTAGCAGTCTTTATATGTATGGTGGTTCCCTGAGTTGCATCGAATCCAAGATCCACTAATTTAGTACTTAAGCTAACCTGGTTTCCGTTTTTATCTGTTTCAAGCTTTGCTCCGGTGACAAATTGCGAACTGGCAAGCTGCTTAATCTTAATAAGATGGGTTCCTTCAGGGGCATTGCTCCCGGCGATTACATCTACTTTGTTTGTATTGGATGATGCCGCTTTTTTCACAGCATAACTACCCTGCATACGAAGCTTTGATAATTGATCCGTATACAAGGCATATATCTTAGCATTAAGATTGGCCCACTTTTCCTGTTTCCATTCGGTGGTAGTGATTTTATTCTGTACTCTTGTTGTCTTTAGCCTGTGTGCATCCATTAGCTTTGCAACAACGGCCTCAGTATCCATTCCGGAGATCAATCCCGATAGTCTCATTGCCATATTAATCCCTCCTATCTTCTTTCATCAACAAGTAAGCCTGCAAGTTCCCACATTTTCTCTATCATTTCCAATGTTTTTTCTGGAGGAATCTCCCTGATAACCTCTTCTGTTTCTTTATCCAGTATTTTGATTGTCACTCTTTTAGTTTCTTCATGATATCCAAATTCACATTTTGTATTATGCTCTTTAAGTCTCCTGTTCGCTTTGGAAATCTCAGATTTTATATGACTCTCGCTGGCTGAGGCTTCTATTTCATTTTCCTTATCCGCTACAGGCTGAATATTAGGTGCCGATTGATTTCTAACCAAATCTAAGTTAACATCAGCACTTTTAGACCCACCGGCATCATGTTTTGCTGCTGGGTTAACATTACTCTGGTATGCTGATGTTTTAACTACCTCTAAAGCCATAATTACACCTCCATGTGTATATAAATAATATTTAGACAGCTTTAATATCATCCTTGACATTATAAATAAGCATATCTGTTCTTTAACTATATCGGCATGATTAAAGAAAATCTTAATATCATTCAAATATATTTTACTATTAAATGGTTATTCGAACAACTTCTTCAATACGTCTTCATTTATATTAGTCGAAGCCGCTTCTTTATTGGATTCCAGTATCTGAAGATATAGTTCCTTACGATAGATTGGTACACTCTTAGGAGCATTTATTCCAATCTTTATTTGGTCACCCTTTATTTCTAATATTGTAATCTCAATATCATTACCAATAATAATTGATTCATTTACTTTTCTCGATAGGGCTAACATTATTTGCCCCCCTTCTCAGCCTTTATAGCCTTCAGCTTTTCATAAAAATAGTATTTAATCTCATAATCAGAATTCTCTACGATTACCTGGCATCCCTTTTTAGTATCCGCATTAATAACAAATGGAGCTCTTAAATTTGCTGAAATCTTAGAAACATCACTTGGAACCGTAACGGATACGAGCACCACTAAATTCTCCGGAGTAATTTCCCCCAGTGAAGATAAAAGCTCATCCTCTACAGTTGGGTTGTAATCCGGACATATAAGAAACGGACTAATGATAGGAATTGCAAGAGCCGGCTCTTCAATGTTTTGCAGCCATGTAATGTCAGGTCTCTCTCCGCTTTCATTGTCATAAATAATCGCATATTTTTTGCAGTCTGTAAATCCCAGAATACCTTGATCAAAGATTATTATTTTATCTTCATCAAGCTCTACTTCACCGAAGTGCTTTGTCCTTACCAGCATAGGTTTCCCCTTTCATTTGAACAAAATATGTTAATATATATATGTATTATATCATATCTTCTGCGTATTTAACTCGTCAACCTACTGTTTTTATAAGAAGTCAAGCAAGGAGTTTTTGACGACTCTGGAGGAGGCCGATAGAGATGAATTATATATCATCTGTGCAGCATAAAAATTGATAATGGTATCAACAATATCCACATCCTCATTCTTTGACAGCAGTTCCTTAAAATCAACTCTCTGGCTGGAAAGCCTGTTCTCTGTCAATCTCAATCTGAACTGTCTGCTGCCCAAATCAGCAAGCGCCACATTAACTCTGTCCTGTTCTTTATTCGAGCTGGTAATTCCTCTCGAAAAAGCATTCTGCATGACTTCCTTTTTCAGATCAAGTTCTGTTTCAAGCTGCTCAAGCATTTTTTCATAACGGCTGACCTGTTCTTCTGTAAGATTCATATCCTCCATGCGTTTCTTTACCTCGGCTATTTTACCCTCAGTATGTAATACGTCATCCACACAGTTTAGGATATCATCAATATCCCTGCCTATTTTATGTGATATTGCATCAGATCCTTCAGTATTTATAGTCAGTCTCTGATTAAAATTAACCTCATATTGAATTTCCTGTTTTTCCTTGGTAAAGGTTATCGCCGGTTGCTCCGGCTTGTTAACATCCGTCATAACACAGTTAAAATAATGTTCGGGTTTAAGTTCACCCTTATTGAAGGTTGTCTTCATATATGATAATTCTATATTGTCTGCTGTTCTTAATTCCTCATAAACGCTTTTGCTAAGAATTATTTCACCTGTTTCATATATGAAGTTAGCCCATCCCTCTTCGACGGCATAAGCATCAGAATCATAAGCCGAAATTATCCTTATATTCTCAAACAACGGCTGTTCCTCTGACTCCCCACCCGTAACAGGCTTGGTATAACGGATGCTTCCTATATCAAAATTCTCCAGCTTATCATAGGACAGCTTTATTCTATATGTGTTCTCCATCTGTGGAGGATTGCTAAAGTCTTCGCCCGGTTCATCATAAGAGATTAGTTCATAGCTGCCTGACACTCTGGAGACCATCTGTATCTGTTCGCCTGTAAAGTTCTCTGTAATATTATAGGTCAAATTGTTGGTATCTTCCATAAAGGTTAAGGAGCTGTCGGTCTTATATCCCGAAAACACATATCTTCCTGCGTAGTTTGTGTTTCCCTCCTGAAATATCTGATTCTTCATCTCCACAAGCTTTTGAACGATTGATGACCGGTCAGTCGCAGTTAATGTATCAGAGCTACCCTGAACACAAAGGGTGTTAATCTCTCTTAATAATTCATTAATTGTTGACAATGAGCTCTCCGTTACATCCATCCATGAAAATGCATCCGGAATATTCTTTTCATAATACTGCTCAAGCTCTGTCAAATTGGTCCTTAACTTCAGAGCACGAACCGTAACAATTGGATCCTCTGATGGCCTCTGAATCTTCTTTCCGGTAGAATATTGTTCTTCAAGCTTGGATACATTTTGCTTATTCTTATTAATATTACTAAGCATATTATTAGTCATCATTCGGTTAGTAATTCTCATATGACACCTCCAATATCAGCATGACTCACGTTCATAGGATTTTTACCTATACACCCATGTAGTTAATCAGCCTATCATATATCTCATCCATTACGGATATTACTTTCGCTGAAAGATTATATGCATATTGATAACGTACCAGGTTCATGGCTTCCTCATCAATATCCACTCCGGATACTGATAGCCTTTGGTTAGTAATTGCTCTAAGAATATTTTCCTGACTCTTAGTAAAATTATTTGCCTTCAGGGTATCAATTCCGATATCGGCCACCAGAGTCTTCATAAATCCTCCGGGTTCACCCTGATCAAACATGGTCTTATCTGATTTTAATGCGATTAATGCCTCAACGACATCATTATTATCCACACCGTTAATGACATCCGTAGAAGCGGCAAATTTCGCAGGATCACTAAATAACTGACTGTTTATAGTGAAGTTTTCTGCTGTCAGAAAATAATATGATCCATATAATGGTCTGTCATCCGGTATCTCCTCATAGAAACTGCCGGTCTGTGAATGAAAAGTGTCAAAATCATAGTAATAGTAATCATCAGACTCAGCTAAGGGACCAAAGACATACTCTCTGCCACTTACTTTATTGATTGCACTAAAGAAATCGGCTCCGGGATTATTATCCAAATCCCTTCCGGTCCTGTGAACCTCGTTAAATGCTTTGGCATAAGTCCTAATGAACATGTTCATCTGGTCAAGGTAATAAGGGATTCCTTTATAATTTATGCTTTTACCTACAGAGGCCGTTGCTTCATATACATCTGTCATAAGAGGCCTTTCCAGTTCAAACGAATAGATAAAGGCACCTGTATCCTCGTCCCTCGTAACCTCAAAGCCGGCATATGCATAATCCTGATTTCCGATAGTTATGACTCCGGTTTCCGGTATGTTAAGCCTCTCCACTTCATTTATTGTTGTATCTGTTACTGTAATAAAGAGATCATCTATGGCGCCTGACACCTTACCCTGAAGATTATGCCTGTTGTTTCCATCCCTTAATTCATACAGGGCTTTCAGTGACCCTCCCAAATTCTGACTACCCAGATTGAATAACTGTCCGTTAGCCCATGCTACGTCATATAATCCGTCAATATCATTCTGATTCAGTTTCTTCTCTCTGGGAATGACCATAAGAGTGTTGAAATTACCGCCGTCCACCAGGGTCTGTCCATCCAGCTTAATAATGTAGCTGGTAATTCCTATTCCGCTTCCTACTACTTTCTCTGTAACGCTTACATTTGCCAAATATGATAAATCATCGACAAGAAGTGCTCTCTGGTCTCTAAGATCATTGGCAGTTCCTCCGCTTACCTCCAATGTATTAATCTGCTTGGTAAGAGACGCTATCTGCTGTGCGATAGAGTTAATCTTATCTACCATGTTACGGATCTCAAAATTACACTCTTCCTGAATCTTTTTCAGATTTTCTGACATTGAGTTATAATAATCCGTTATGCTCTTACCGTAATTAATAACCTGACTTCGTATAGTCAGACTGGAGGGATAATTCGAGAGCTCCTGAAGACTGTTGTACAGAGAATCAAATGTTTTCGTAAAGCCATCTACACTAACCTCATTAAAATAATTTTCAATTGCAGTCATATAATGAGATTTGTTGGAATATTCTCCTAAAATCGTATTGTTCTTTCTGTACTTAATGTCATAATATTCATCTCTTAACTGTGTTACTCCCGTAACGTTAACACCGGTTCCGGCCATTCCATAGGTACTGTTCATCCTAAGCGCTTTACCTGCTTTTTGCCCCATAACCTGTCTGCTATATCCCTCTGTCTCCGAGTTGGATATATTATGGGCAGTCGTATCAAGTGCAGCCTGATATGCATACAAACCGGTTTGTCCAATATGTAATCCAAAAAATGTAGATCCCATGGTACCTCCTTACAATCCATATGGCGAGCAGCTTTACAAGTTCATAATTATATGCTCAAGCATCTCACTTACGACATTGACATACCTTGCCGCAGCATTATAAGAATGCTGGAATTTAATAAGGTTTGTCAGTTCCTCATCAGAGGATACACCGGTAACCTCTGACCGTTTATTATCAATACTGGTCACCATAGACTTCTGGTTCATGCTTATTGTATTAATCTGTTCTCCTCTGTTGGCAATCTCAGCGATAAACGAAATATAGTAATCACTTATATTATTTTTTGTCAAAGTGTTGGGAGATATGGTTGCGAATGGCTTTTGCCAGTTTTCCAACAGCTTCTGGACCATTTCGATATCATATGCACCGGTTTTATCATTCTTTGACAGCGGTAAAAGCGAATTATTATGTAGTATGTTTGGATTAACCTCAATCTCTCCCAAGGTATATAGGGAGTAATTATCATAAGGATCCTCTTCGATATATATCCTGACAGTAATAGTCTCTGTTTCTCCGTCTTCGTTAATTATCTGAACATCCTGATAGTCTGTATAACGGGGGGTAGACTTCCTGCTAAATAAGCCTTCGCCCATAGTTCCCAAAGTATCAGTACCTACGGGAGCATTTTCCTCATCTAAGACCCGTATTTTGCTGCCGTCTGTTAAGGTTACCTCCTTATTCGGACATAGAGTGTCGTTTATCATCGTCACTATCCCATGTATAAGTTGGTCAAACTGTGCCTGTACTGTCATCATTACGGACGGATTAATCAAATTATTATATTCCCTTACAGCATCCTGATACTGTGTTTCTGTCTCGTATCGCTCACGGACAGGTATATCCGTATAATTGGCTTGTCTGTTACCTCTGGCTAAAAGCAGTCCCTTCAGGGAACCTATATCTGTATCATACATGGATGACGGTGGTCTATCCATGTTAAATACATCGACATATCCATGGGCAACCCAAATTGGCTTTAGCATCTGGGTTCCCTCATCGGTCTGGGCTGTATCCATTTTGTAAACCAAATCCTCTGTCACAAACGGAACACCCTCCACGTTTACCGTTACTACACCGGCGGGATTTTCCTTGTATGTTATACTTACCATCTTACTAAGCTCGTCCAAAAGTAGATTTCTGTTGTCTCGTAAATCGTTGGCCTTTTCTACTCCTGTACTCTCGTAATGCCTGATTTTTATATTCAGTTCTCTTATTTCATCACCGATTTCATTGATTCTTTTAACCTGATCAATTATATTGGTATTAAGATTAATCTGATAGTCATTCATCTGACTGTATATTTTTTCTGCCCGTTCAATAAATGATACTGCTGTCTGTATTAATGACGCCCGTGCCACAATATTATCCGGTTCCCTTGTAAGCTCCTGCAGAGCTTCCCAAAATTCCTTCATGGTATTCTGAAATTGGACTCCCTCCAATTCTCCGAACAATCCCTCTATCTCTTGGATTGTCTGATATTGGGATTCATAAAAAGCCTGTCTACCAATCTCCTGGCGATAGGCTTGATCTAAAAAGGCATCTCTCACCTGTTTCACCTCAGCAAAATTAGCACCCAGGCCTCTTTGCATGGATGAAAGGTGTGATTCACCCCATTTTATATATTGAAAATCAGTTAATACTGCTTGTTGTCTTACATAGCCCTTTGTATCTACGTTGGCCAAA
Organism: Clostridiales bacterium; assembly: GCA_012523775.1. Lineage (GTDB taxonomy): Bacteria > Bacillota > Clostridia > Lachnospirales > Lachnospiraceae > Mobilitalea. The sequence continues at coordinate 8,484 of JAAYTK010000056.1, forward strand.
TTATGTGATGTTACATTTAAGCCGGCCTGACTGACATTCAGACCGGATACGCCGATATGTAAGCTGCTAAATGAAGCCATAAACATTCCACCTTCACTTTGAAAGACTTATTGTTTTGCATCAAACATCCCTGTTCCTAAAGATTTTTCACTATTTTGTGATGCATTTTTAGTGTAAGTGTTGTTCCCCGGCGACATCCTTGTACTTTGAAGAAAATTCATATTGAATTCTATCATCTCTAGGGATTGTTTTATAAGCGCTTTGTTTCTGTTATTGATCTCTACCAATGTGTTTACCGTTTCCTTAAGCTTGTCATGGAGTATAGATAAGGTCTTCTTCTCCTCCTGCTGATCCAGTAAACTAATCAGGGTACTAAGGTTCATTTTCTCGTCCTTTTTACCAAGAACAATACTTATATCCTCCATTACCCTGATTCTTTTATTCTCAAGCGCCGTAATCTGATCTATTGATTCTTGCTCCTTTGCGGTAATTTCCTGCAAGACCGCTATGTCATCCTTGACAATAACCTGTGTCTTTTCTCTGACTACAGGTACCAGATTATTATATATCTCAAGTTCTTTACCCAATACATCTATTAACTCATTAATTAAGCTTGCCACAATATACCTCTTTCCGAAGCCTCAAAAGATGATTATACCAGCTCATCAAAATAACGCTTAACCACCTTATCAGCAACCTCTGACATATTTACATTGTAAGTGCCGGATTCCATCCTCATCTTAATATCGTTAATTTTATCCTCTCTTACATCAGGAGTCTGCTTAACGATTTGATTTGCTACCCTATAATCCTTTCCGGCCTGAGAAATTTCCAGCATATCACTAAAACTCTTCTCTTTAGTCTTAGCAAGCTTCTTAACATTACTTGCGCCGTAAACCTGACTTACTTTGTTATATGCTTCAATACGCATAATTTCACCACCTTAATAAACTAACTTATTGATTTGATATACGACCCTATATTATTTATCGGCTATTTACAAATAAATATTATACCTGGCTTCAAATAAACCATATCAAAATATAACCGACCGAACCATCCTTTACAATGGCAAACATAAATTCCCCTTATTAGGGGAATCTATGCCAACACTATTTCAGTTCATCGTACTATTTCTTAATCTGCTCCTTTATGACCTCTATAGCCTTTTGAAGCTGGTTATCCTTATCATGGGGAATGGTTACCAACTGTTTTAACTCTTCATCAAGCTCAATCTCTATATCCGGTACAATACCTGTGCCATGGATATTTCGCCCCTTTGGAGTGAAATATTTAGATATGGTCAGCTTAACAGCCGTTCCGTCTGTTAAAGGTATTACCCTTTGAACAATTCCCTTTCCATAGCTTGTCGTACCAATAATAGTAGCCTTTTCATAATCCTGTAAGGCGCCGGCGAATATTTCTGAGGCACTGGCACTGTTACCGTTAATCAATACCGCAAGGGGTTTGGTAAACTTATCGGATTTCTTGGCGTGTTCCTCCTCACGGTTCTTATTCTTATCCTCAGTATATACTATCAATCCTTTTGGAAGCAGGCGGTCCAATATGTTAACTACCGAATCTAATAATCCACCCGGATTATTCCTCACATCAACGATTAGACCCTTCATTCCTTCCTTTTCTAATGATTTAATTGCATTGTTAAACTGCGATATGGTAATCTCATCGAATTCGACTATCTGTATATATCCTATGCTATCCTCCAGCATTTCAAATTCGATGGTGGGAATATTTATTTTCTGTCTGACTATAGTGAAATCAATGGGTTCTGCAACACCCTCCCTATAGATGGTTATATTTACCTTGGTACCTTCCTTCCCTTTTATTTTGCTGACCACCTCTGAAAGGTCCTCCCCGGTAACTTCTTCTCCCTCAACTTTATATAATATGTCGTCGGGAAGCAAACCCGCTTTGTATGCAGGCCCATCCTTATATGGTCTCACAATTGTAATTATACCGGTTTTAACATCCTGGCTTACGACAGCTCCGATGCCATGATATACACCCGATGATGTCTCAATAAGTGTCGCATATTCTTCCTTAGTATAATAAGTTGAATATGGATCTCCCAGGCTGTTTATAAAGCCTCTGTATATTCCTGTGGCGAAAGCGTCCTTATCTACCTCTTCCAGGTATAGCCTATCGATAAGCATTTGCATTACCGATAGTTTTTCGACTATCTCCTCATAGGGATCTTCATCCTTATCCTCAGCGGCGGAAACATCTTCTATATGAGCAGGGCTTTTATTCGGCACATCAGTCACATATATATATGTAACCATGCCTACAAAAGATAAAAACAACGCTCCGCATATACCGGACAGAAAGCCGGTCAAGAAATTTTTCCTCATATATGTCCTCCTAACATGTCGAGCTACTCATTATCACAGGTTCTAATAATCCAATTGCTCCATGTATTTCATATACTTAACAACCATTAAGGCTATTTTGAATGTTATGGCATCCTCAAAAACACGGAGATCAAGATTTGTGCTTTTCTGCAGCTTATCCAAACGGTAAACCAAAGTATTCCTATGAATGTATAATTGCCTGGAGGTTTCTGATACATTCAGGTTGTTCTCAAAGAATTTATTAATTGTTGCCAATGTTTCATCATCGAAATCATCCGGTGACTTACCTTCAAATATCTCCCTAATGAACATTTTGCAAAGTGGCATGGGAAGCTGATAAATCAGCCTTCCGATTCCAAGATTGTTGTATGCCACGACGTTTCTGCCGCTATAGAATATCTTGCCGACGTCAAGAGCCATCTTAGCTTCCTTATAGGATCTCGATACATCTTTAATCTCATTAACAATAGTACCATAGGCCACATGAACCTTGGTCATGGCTTCTGTGTTCAGCATATCCAGAATAATTTTTGCTGTCTTGTTAAGATCCTCATAGGTTTCGTTCTGCTTGACTTCTTTCACCAGAATAATATTCTTCTCATCTACCGCTGTTATAAAATCCTTGGTTTTTCCGGAGAAAAGGCTTCTGACAGTCTCAAGAGCATTGGCATCCTTTTCATTCTTTGTTTCAATAATATATACCACTCTTTTTGCTTCGGTATCTATATGAAGCTTCTTAGCTCGGTTATAAATATCCACTAATAGCAAATTATCCAGTAACAGGTTCTTAATAAAATTATCCTTATCATAACGCTCTTTATAAGCTATAAGAAGATTCTGTATCTGAAAGGCTGCAATCTTGCCTATCATAAATACATCCTCACTGTCTCCCTTTGCTACTATAACATATTCCAACTGATGCTCGTCAAATACCTTAAAGAATTGATATCCTTGAATAGCCTGACTGTCAGCAGGCGAAGAAACAAAGGATAAAACAATGCTCTCATAATGCTCTACGTTATCCGCTGTAGATGCCAAAACCTTGCCTTCTGTGTCCAAAACCGTGATATCAATACGAGTAATGCCCTTTAAGCCGTCAATGGTATTTTGTAGAATTTGATTTGAAATCATATATTACACTCCCTTAAGTATTATATTTCTATTTTCGCTTAAAATACATAGATACTAGTCCCATTTTAGCATTAAATTAGTCAAAAGTAAACTATTCTTATAAATTTTGCATAAACATTTTGGTACAAATCTATCAAAACACAAAGCTATATATATCGTTTACTCAATTAACTATATATTTTTTTATTGAATAGGACAAACTTTTTACAAATAAAAAGGAGCACCGAAGTGCTCCCATAGAATCTAAATATTAGTTTGTTATAACCTGTTCAGTATCTTTATCAAATATATGAAGCTTTGACATATCGAAAGCAATCTTTAATACGTCATCAGGTCTTGCTGTTGTACGAGGATTTACACGGGCTGTGATATCAAGTACATCATCGATAGTGAAGTATAGGAATACCTCCGCACCAAGAAGCTCGTATACTCTTACGGTTGCTTCTATTACAGCATCAGGATAATTGCTTATGAACATTTCTTCATCGTGGATATCTTCAGGACGAATTCCAAGAATAACTGTCTTTTCCTCGTATCCGCCTTCAATAACCTTCTTAGCCTTATTCTCAGGCAGCTTTAGGGAATTGTTATTGAACTCTACATATACATCATCGCCTTTTCTCATAACGACTGCATCAATAAAGTTCATCTGAGGTGATCCCATAAAGCCTGCAACGAACAGGTTCTGTGGCTTATCATAAAGGTTCTGTGGTGTATCAACCTGCTGAATTAAACCGTCCTTCATAACAACAATTCTTGTACCAAGTGTCATAGCCTCGGTCTGGTCATGTGTTACATAGATAAATGTTGTCTGAAGCTTTTGATGTAGCTTGGAAATCTCAATACGCATCTGTACTCTCAGCTTAGCATCAAGGTTTGACAAAGGCTCATCCATCAGGAATACCTTAGGATTACGTACGATCGCACGACCCATGGCTACACGCTGTCTCTGACCACCGGACAGAGCCTTAGGCTTACGATCCAATAAATGCTCGATGTCAAGAATCTTAGCTGCTTCATGAACAACCTTATCGATCTGATCCTTTGGAACCTTTCTTAATTTAAGACCAAATGCCATGTTATCATAAACTGACATATGAGGATATAGCGCATAGTTCTGGAAAACCATCGCAATATCTCTATCCTTAGGTTCAACGTCATTTACTAGCTTATCATCAATATACAGTTCACCCTGTGTAATTTCTTCAAGACCCGCAATCATACGCAGTGTTGTAGATTTACCACAGCCTGACGGACCTACAAAAATAACAAATTCCCTATCAGCTATCTCAAGACTAAAATCTTTAACTGCTACTACGCCGTTAGGGTATTGTTTAGTAATATTCTTTAATAACACACTTGCCATTTTCTATCCTCCTATACTTTTCGTATGTTCTTGTACTATATTTATACCAGTATGATACACTATTTAAATTACTTAAACCATATCCCATTTTAACAAAATCAGTTTTAACGTTTTGTATAATTTGTATATTATAAGATAAATTAAGTATTTTTACCGATAATCCAAATATTTTTTGATTTGTTTACTGTCTATATTCTCTAAATCCCTCACCCATTACCTCACGAACGTCATTAACTATTACAAAGGAATTTGGGTCAATTTTCTTAGCAATTTCCGTGATTCTTACTATTTCCTTCTTGGAAACCACGCAAACAAGCATTTTTCTTTCTTTATTCGAATACATCCCGGTAGAATTCAGTCCCGTTACTCCACGGTCAAGTGAGGTCATGATTTCTTTCGCAATTTCTTCATATTCGTCCGAAATGATATAAGCCATCTTGGCAAACTTTAATCCCTCCAAATATCCGTCCGACACCTTAGCCGTCACAAATACGGCTATAATAGCATATAATGCATTTCCTATTCCGAATACCAGAGCTCCCAATAATATTATAGCACCATCAATAAATGTGAGAATAAATGGCACAGAAATATGTCGTTTATATCTATGAATGAGACTTGCCAGCAAATCGGTTCCGCCTGTGGATGCAGATGCCGAAAAAACCATTCCCAGACCCACTCCTGTTAATGCTCCGCCAACCACTGATGACAGCAGCATATCATTAAACTGAAAATCATAAATCGGAATAATCATCAATGCCAGGACATACGCTGTTGTTCCTATAAATACATTCAGCATAGTCCTGATTCCTAAGAGCTTAATGGATATTATAAATAGAGGGACATTTGTAATAACGGTAAAAAACCATATCGGTATCCCACCCTGCCATAAAAATTCGGTCATTTCCTTTATTACAATGGCAAGTCCGGCTAATCCTCCCGTGACCAGTCCCAATGGCTCATATATTAAGTTAACAGCCAATGCCATCAGAGCTGATCCCACGGTAATGTTTATATAATTTCTTATTTGTAGATATTTTTCACTTTTAACCTTACTCATTTATTCACTCTGCCTTCTTTATAGTCAATATTTTCATTCCTGTTTTTATAGTACACTGTTAAGATTTTGATTATTCACCTATGTAATTCTTAAGCTGTTTGGCAGCCATAAGCCTGTTTATTGTATATTCGCTGTTACTATCGACGCCTGCGATTACCTCAAAGACAATATTTTTCCCCGGGGTATTCATATAACTTTCCATATAATTAAGTTTATCCTCCAAAGGAAGATTGGATTTTATACTACCATATAGATCCTTAATATAATCCCGTAACTGTGCTTCTGTTTTTATGGTATGCATATATTCAATAAACCCTTCAGAAAACACTTCCTTCGGATAAGTACTGTCTGGGCCCTGTCCTTTACCCGTAACGAATACGGTGTCGTAAATACTCTGTGGTACTACTGTATAATAGCTTATTTGAATGTTAAGAAAGTCCTCCAGTATAAGCACACCATATTCATAAACCTCATCATCGGGTAAATACCCTGTTATTGCGGATAACTTAAAATATTGAGGAATAGACGGCTTAACCAGAATAAGGTCCTGATATAATGAAACAGACAGGGTTAATTGTGACTTAATAGGAATTGTTATATAGTAAAGCATCCGATTGTTACAGTCGAGTATCTCCAGAACCAGCTTTTTAATCTCTCCGGTCTCTTCATCGACACAGTAGATTAGATGCTTTGAGACTTCATCGATACTTGGGTCGGTTATTGTGGGTTTCTCTTTGACAGGAGGAATTATTTCTATGGCATTACTATCTTCCATCCCAAAAAAGTGCATAACAAGCCTATAGCTAGACGTAATTATCAGCAATAATAAAGCTAAAAAAATAAGGGATATAAAAAATCCTTTTGCAAAAATTCTCCCTGCACTTTTTCTCATAAGTTCACCCCTCATACCAGACTATTTTACCATATCGTATATTCCTTATCAACTGCACTTTATAACCTTAATAAGATGTGGTATACTTTCTTTTAAGAAATGAGAGGTGGCGTTATGGGAACAGTATTAGTAACCGGTTCCTCCAGAGGAATAGGAAAAGCAATTGCATTTAAATTCGCAAAAGAAGGACATAATGTGATAATAAACGGATCGAGAGATAAAGAAAGACTGCTCCGGACAAAGACTGAAATCGAACAGTTCGGCGTATCCTGTCTGGCTTTCTTCGGAGATATGGGAAGTTATGATACGGCCAGAGAGTTGTTCTCCCGGATTAGCGAGCAATTCCGTTATCTGGACTTTCTCGTCAATAATGCAGGCATATCCTATGTCGGCCTTCTTACAGATATGACTATCGAGGACTGGAACAGGATCATAACAACAAATCTAACCTCTGTATATAATTGCTGCTCATTAGCCATTCCCGATATGGTTAGAAATAAAAAGGGCAAAATAATCAATATATCCTCAGTATGGGGCAGTGTGGGAGCCGCCTGTGAGGTGGCTTATTCGGCCTCTAAAGGAGGCATGAATGCATTTACAAAGGCTCTTGCTAAGGAGCTTGCTCCCAGCAATATTCAGGTCAATGCAGTTGCCTGTGGTGCCATAGACACCGAAATGAATCATTTCTTAACGGACAAAGAGATGCTGCAACTAACCGGTGAAATTCCCACGGGACGGCTTGGGCGTGCCGAGGAAGTAGCCGACCTTGTCTACTATCTGGCTACGAAAAACGAATATCTCACCGGTCAGGTAATCGGACTGGATGGTGGTTGGATATAAAAGATTGAGATGATTAATCTTCCATACTTCTGACCCATTCGTTATATATTTCTTCCTCATTCATGCCGAAAGCAGCCTCATAGTCTCCGGTTCCGGCAAATTCTTTAACTCTGTCCCAAGAAAATGTTATATTCAGATATTCGATATAATTATAAGAGAATGCATATCCGTTGAATTTCGCAAATTTAATCGGTCCAGTCAGGCCCTTTACCCGGGTCTGCTCTAAGGTGGGTACTGTACCATAATTCTTTATATCCCCGGGATTTTGCCCGGACAGATATCCCGCCAGTCCGTTATCAACCCAATAGGTCATATTCTTATTCAGAACATGATTATAAGCATGAACGATTTCATGAAGAACAACATCCTTAACCGAATCGTAGGTATGTTGCTTGCCGGGATTCGCAGGCGATGTAAGAATCACATCCGTGCCCACATTATCGCCAATATACCAATCCAGTTTCAGAAAGGATGCAATAAACCCATACTTTTTTCTTTGCATGGTCTTTTGGCTGTCATAAATGTATATACGTATGTTTTGCTTTTCTTTCAGCCCAAGAAGCTCTGCCAGCTCTTCTGCTCTTTCCTCAGCCAACTCAAATGTATCTCTGGCTGCTTCTCTATCGGTCTCATAATATACATTAACCCAATCACCAACAAATACACTCATTTTTGCATGGCCAAGCCTTATTGTCGGAATAAAATTAATAAGCATTATAAGGACCAAAACTGTAATCAAGCCAATTAAAGCCTTGACTACTATCCTAAATATTCTCATAACTCTCCTCCATTGGAACCCTGTTCCGCTTTACAGCTATATAGTAATAATTTTTTCTCCGTCCTGAATTATATAAGTTAAATTCTGTCCCCAATAAACCACATTAACGCCTATCTCCGATAATTTCTCAGATACACCCAGTTGATCCGAGCATCCTTTACAGGCAATAAACTTAACACCGGTATGAATAGCCATTTTTATCTTCTCTCGGATGATTTCATTCTCCGAAGCCAGCTTGGCAGACGCGCCCCAGATTACGACCTCTACCTCATCCCACCAGTGGTTTAGCATACAGTTCTGTGAATACATCAGTACCATTTTCTCGGAAGTGATTAAATTATCAGTTGTCCAAAGAACATATAATTTTCTCATATATTCTCCCCCCCATTTAAATATTTTAACTAAATAACATCCAATCTGGATAAAACCTCAAGTAAACCAATCGATGTTAAATATACCGCAGATATAACGAGTAAAATTACAGCAGCTACCGAAACCCTTTTCTCAATAACAACCGCTTCTGTGTCTTCATCTGATTTTGGTTCGGCCTTTAGACACTTAAATAATATAAGAGTAATCAATAGACCGGCTATAGACAGGATGTGAAACCATAGCGGTATTGACGAACCAACTTTAGCTCTTAATGCTCCGGCAAACAAAACAGATGACAGGTTAGTCATGGCATGAAAAATCATAGATGTAGAAATTGAATCCGTCTTATAAACCAAATACCCCAAAAATATGCCAAGAATACTGACAGGTATTACGTCGGAAATACCGTTTAAAATATGAAGATATCCAAAGATCACTCCGGTTATTACAAATCCATACTTTTTAAAGCGTCCTTCATAAGCCCTTTGTATAAACCCTCGAAAAAGAATTTCCTCGCATATAGGCGCAAGAACAACGGTACCTATGACATAAAACAGGCTTTGTTGAATGGACATATCAGGTATATCCAATAAGAAAGTTCCCACCTGTTTATCAAAAAATGATGATATTAAAATATTTATGTAATTTATAAAGAACCACAGACTTATACCTGAAAACACACTGATTATATTGTTTCTCACAGATGTCTTCTTAAATCTGAATATATCCTCTTCTGACCATTTTGACAGCCTCACGATTAGAATAGGTGGTAAAAGAATATATATAAATTCATTAATCCACAGATTTGCTCCAAATCCAACTATAGGTTGAAAAAATATACTGCCCACAAATGTTATTACAGCCGTAAAGAAAAACAATGCATTGGCCTGTGTAATTGTCGGATACTGCCTCTTCATCGTAACCTCCCACACATATTATTGCTTTATAAATATATATACTTGTCCGTCTGTATCCTCGCAATCGACTTTAAACTGATACTCCCCCGGTGAAAGAACCATATCAAGCTGATCACAGATTCTTTGTTCAGGAGAAACCAGACCATAATAACCAAATGATTCACCTATGAGATTCACAGATAAATTACCCTGCATGGAAGATGTATATATGGATATACCTATCTTCTTAGACTCATTAAGTGACAACGTATGCACAAGTTCATCATTATAGCTGACACCCGAAAGATCTGCCGAATACACAAGCGAATACCCTTCAGGGGGATTGTTCAGCTCTCCTTTGTCAATTTTACTAAGCCTCTCATATTCGGTTAATTCCTTTGGTGTCTCTCTGTATCCGATCACAAGCTTTCCGTCTGCACATTCACTGGTTAGGTATACGGAATATTCTCCCTTATTAAATAAATATGTACTTGATACATATTGATTATCTGTATATTTTTTTACAGGTAAGACATCTTCATTGCTCTTTCTTCCCAGTATTGCCGAATCGCTGATTATTTTAATAATCTTATCACTGTCATTATCTGACTGAACAAATATCTCTACAGTAGACGGAGACTCCAACTCTCTGGAAAAAAGAAGCTCATCTGATCTGGTATGATCGCTTAGATCAATTATTTCTTTATGATAACCTGACGGAACTTTAAATACATTCCTATCCTTTGTTAACTGTTCCGTGATAATCAGTCCAAGCCCAATAAATAAAGTTATGATGAGAATGCTGTATACTGTCTTTTTCATAGTCCCTCTCCATTATTATAAGAATATTAATATAATTTATTACCATACATTTACTTTTCAATTCTATCATAAGAAGTTTTATACTTCAATTAAAAATTAAAAGCCCCTGGAAAGCAAGCTCTCCGGGGCTTTTATGCGCCTTGTTAATAATACTATCTCTTTGAAAATTGAGGTGCACGACGTGCTGCCTTTAAGCCGTACTTCTTTCTTTCCTTCATACGAGGATCTCTTGTTAAGTAGCCGGCCTTCTTTAATACAGGACGATAGTCTGCATCTGCCTGTAATAAAGCTCTGGATATTCCATGGCGAATAGCACCAGCCTGACCTGTGAAGCCACCGCCTCTGACATTTACCATAACATCGAACTTATCAAGGTTGTCTGTCAATACCAAGGGCTGACGAACAATAACCTTTAATGTGTCGAGTCCGAAATAGTCATCCATATCTCTTTTATTTATTGTAATATTCCCTTTTCCGGGTGATAGATAGACTCTAGCAATACTTTTCTTTCTTCTTCCTGTTCCGTAATATCTTGCCTTAGCCAATGTTATTTCCTCCTTTCAACCTTCCTATTAGTATTTGATTTCTAATACTTCCGGCTTCTGAGCTGCGTGTGGATGCTCAGGTCCGGCATATACATGTAGTTTCTTCAACATGGACCTTCCTAAAGGTCCTTTCGGAAGCATTCCCTTTACTGATAGGGTAATTACGTCTGAAGGCTTCTTAGCCATCATATCGGCTAATTTAACCTCTCTAACGCCTCCTACATGACCGGAATGGCTGAAATATGTCTTCTGTTCTAATTTCTTACCTGTTACTTTTATTTTATCTGCATTTACAACTATTACATAATCACCTGTATCGATAAAAGGTGTATAAGTAGGCTTATTCTTACCTCTTAATACTTTAGCAATCTCGGATGAGAGACGGCCCAGTGTATGTCCTGTGGCATCAACTACGTACCATTTCTTCTCTATCGTCGACGGACTAGCCATAAAAGTCTTCATGGTTTTTCCTCCTTATGAAAATGTGTTCAAAATTTTCAATCAAAATCGCAGCATATTATTTATTTGCTGCTAAAAGATTAAATATACGTTTTCAAACACCTTCTACCGGGGCTGTGGTGAAAGTATTTTATCACGTCACATTTTTGTATTATATTACATGTTTCCGGGCGTGTCAAGGGTTTTTCCTTAGAACGCTGCCGAATATACATACTCCGCTGTTTTCCATCCTGTCGGAGGGATTTTCTTGATATACATCCTATATTTCCTCAGCAAATTCAACACCATCTAAGCTGCATATTTTAGCTATGACATCGACCCTTGCCTTTTTCTGCTTTAATTTTATTGTCATGATTGCGGCAATCTGAGCGTTGGCGCCGTAAGTAGGCTTAACTATCTCTATTGTCTCGATATCCACCTGATAACTCTTCAGCGTATCAAGAACGGTCGTAAAAGGTACGGTATTGGAAAACTCTATATACAAGTCCATTATCCTGGATTTTGATACCAGAAAATTATCAAATCTATGTAGTACTACAGTAGCAAACGTAATCATAATACATGCCGCAACAGCCGCTTTATAAAAACCGATACCGATTGCTAAACCCATACAGGCAGTTGCCCATAGACCGGCAGCAGTAGTAAGACCCTTAACCTGATGTCTTCCTGTGACCAGTATGGTACCGGCACCTAAGAAACCTATCCCCGAGATAACCTGCGCTGCCATCCTGGTAGGATCACTGACACCAAATTTTTCAAATATAAACTGATTTGTCATCATTGCCAGTACAGAACCCAAGCATACTAAAATATGGGTTCTTAGTCCGGCGGGTCTGCCTGATCTTCCTCTTTCAAAACCTATTATACCCCCCAGTATTACTGCTAAAACCAATCGGAATATAATCGATGTGTCATTGATTGAACTTAAATCTGCCTGAAAATCAAACATATAATCACCCCTCTAACATAGTATCCATATCATATTCTATTCCAATTAAGGTCAGTCCATGAGCAGGTGCAGTCGGACCTGCAAGACCGCGATCGAGCCCTTCCAGTATTCTGACCATATCGTCTGACGCCATCGCACCTCTTCCGACCTCAATCAAAGTTCCAACAATAATCCGAACCATATTATACAGGAATCCGTTCCCGATAACTCTAATCCTTATCATATATCCGTCTTCTTCCACATCAATATGATAAATTCTTCTTACTGTATCCAAAGCCTGAGTCTTTACCGAGCAAAAGCTTGTAAAATCATGTTCTCCCACAAGAAATGCTGCGGCCTCTCTCATGGCTCCTACATCCAGATTATAATATACGAAATATGAATATAGCCTCTCGGTAGGCAGTGAAATACTTCTGTTTAGAATACTATACTCGTATATCTTCTTGCTCTTCACCTTTCTGGGATGAAAATCAGATGGCACCTCTACCGAGCTTTGGGCTCTTATATCCCAGGGAAGAAACCGATTTAGTGCATGGCAGATTTTATCTGCAGGTATCCTTGTTTCCGTATCGAACACAGCAACATTTCCCTTGGCATGAACACCGGCATCTGTGCGGCTGGCTCCGATTACCGTGATTTCCTCCTGCAAGAGCTCCGATAAAGCCTGATTTACAATTCCCTCAATCGTTGGCTTTCCGGGCTGAATCTGCCATCCGTTATAAGAAGTTCCGTCATATGCTATTTCCAACTTGATTCTCTTCATATGCCACTCACTATCTAATTTATACTATTTTAACATAAATATTTATATAAAATCAAAATATGGAAAATATTTTTCGTAAATACTTATAAATATTATACCGGCAAAATACAATAGCAGAATAAAGTAAGCTATCATATCCCTTCCGGCGTACCGTAAGGGCTTCATCTTAGTTCTTCCCTCACCCCCACGATAGCATCTGGCTTCCATGGCCATGGCCAGATCATTGGCTCTTCTAAAGGCCGATACAAATAACGGCACCAATAAGGGCACAAGTCCTTTAGCCCTCTTTAAAATGCCTCCTGATTCGAAATCAGCGCCTCTTGCCATCTGAGCCTTCATAATCTTATCTGTTTCCTCCAATAAAATAGGTATAAACCGCAAGGCTATGGACATCATCATGGCTATTTCATGAACAGGCACCTTGATACGACGAAGAGGCCACATCAGCCTTTCTAATCCGTCAGTGAGCTGATTCGGTGTGGTTGTAAATGTCATAAGTGATGAGCCCAAGATAAGATAAGTAAGTCTTAATCCCATAAATAAAGCGGAATGAAGGCCCTGCTTAGTAATCTTTAAAAAACCTAACTTAACTAAAATATCGCCTTGAGTAAGGAACAGATTAAAGGTTGTAGTAAATAAAAGAATAATTATTATTGGCTTAAGCCCCCTTAGGATGAACTTAAGAGGCACCCTAGACAGCATGATTATTGACACCAAAAACATGGTTACAGCAATATAACCATAGAAATAATCAAATAAAAAGATTGATATTATAAATAAAAGTGTTCCGTTAAGCTTTAGCCTGGGGTCAAGACGATGTAACACGGAATCCACAGGATAATATTGTCCAATAGTAATGTCTCGTATCATAGCTAACTCTCTTTCCTAATCTGTGACTATAATATATATCAATTTATAGCTTTAGACCTTTTATAATCTCATTTTTAGCCTCATCAACGGTAGTTACCCCCGTATTAACAGGAAATCCTTTTTCCCTTAATGTATGCATGACATAGGTGACCTGAGGTGCGGCGAGATGGATTTCTTCTAATTCCTTCAATCTGGAAAACACCTCACGGGGCTCATGGTCCATAACCAGGCTTCCCCGATTCATGACCAAAATTCTATCCACATAATTTGCTACATCCTCCATACTATGGGTTACCAAAATAACCGTTATACCGCTTTCCTCATGCAGGCTCGCTATCTGGTCCAGGATTTCATCCCTTCCTCTTGGATCAAGACCTGCCGTAGGCTCATCCAGTACAAGAACCTCCGGTTTCATTGCAAGAATTCCGGCAATCGCCACCCTTCTTTTCTGTCCTCCGGATAGCTCAAAGGGAGAGGCATCCAGTAAATCCTCACCTATTCCAACCATCTTTAAAGCCTCATAGGTACGAATATCTGCTTCCAGCTTATCGATACCGAGATTCTTTGGCCCAAAATTAACATCCTTGTAAACAGTGGTCTCAAAAAGCTGATGCTCGGGATATTGAAATACCAATCCTACCTTGCTTCGCAGTGACCGCATATCGTAATTTTTCTCATAGATATCTTCACCGTTATAATAAATCCTTCCGCTGGTAGCCTTAATAAGACCGTTCATATGCTGAATCAATGTGGATTTGCCTGAACCAGTATGACCTATTAGGCCAATAAACTCTCCTTTTTCTATTTTGAGGTTTATGTCTTTGAGAGCATGTTTTTCAAAGCTCGTTCCACTGCTGTATATATAATCTATATGATCAAATACTATCTGCAAAAATATCACCTGCCATCCATTTATCTATATTATTGGCTAATTCTAAGTTTTTCTAAGACCCGTATAAGCTCGTCGGTGGACAATATACCTTCCGGAATATCTAAACCTGCCTTCTTAAGCTCATATGCCAATTCGGTTACCTGTGGCACATCCAGTCGGTACCTCTTTATATCATCGACCCTGGAAAAAATCTCTCTAGGGGTTCCCTGCATGACAATCTTACCCTTTTCCATGACAAATACTTTGTCTGCATTGATTACCTCATCCATGTGGTGGGTTATTAATAATACGGTAATATTTTCATGCTTGTTTAGCCAATGTACCGTTGAGACAACCTCCTTACGTCCTTCGGGATCAAGCATTGCTGTAGGCTCATCAAGCACAATACACTCTGGTTTCATTGCCATGATACCGGCAATTGCCACTCTTTGCTTCTGACCGCCTGACAACTTGTTAGGAGACTGCTCTCTATATTCAAGCATTCCCACTGCTTCCAGGCTCTTTTCAACTCTTTCCCAAATCTCGTCGGTTGGTATTCCCAGATTCTCCGGACCAAAACCCACATCTTCTTCTACCACAGAGGCTATAATCTGGTTATCGGGATTTTGAAACACCATACCGGCAGACCTACGGATTTCCCATAGATTTTCCTCCTTTGATGTACTCAATCCATTGACCCATACGGTTCCCTCGCTTGGATAAAGAATTGCATTTATATGCTTGGCCAGAGTGGATTTACCCGAACCGTTTGCACCGATAATGGCAATAAAGTCACCCTTTTTCACATTGAGGTTCACGCCGTCTATTGCTCTGTTAATGGATTCAACATCGCCCTCTTCATTTCTTCTTATATATTCAAAAGCCAGGTCTTCAACCTTTATCATTTCCATTAATGCTAACCTCCGAACGGTACCCGGTACCATTGTATTTACTGTATACAATATAATGTTTATATTATAAATTGTAAAGGATTAATTAAGATAATGCTTCTTTTTTAAGTCATATTTATTTGCTATAATCATTTTATAAATGATTTTCCCATTATTTACCTTTTCTACTTGTGTATACAATTAGAATAAACGAAAGGGACGTTAACTTAAATAAGTTTTACGTCCCCTTATGTTTGAGTAGTTTAACGATTTTTGATTTATACAAGCTCGATTAATACTTCCATTGCAGCATCGCCCTTGCGAGGCCCAATCTTTACTATTCTGGTATAACCACCATTACGGTTTGCATATCTTGGTGCAATTTCATCGAACAGCTTGTCGGATAAATTGATCGTCTTTGTACTTCTCTTTCTTCCTGCATTTTCCTTTGGTACCTCAGTAATAGGATACAGATACTTCATCATCTGTTTCCTTGCATGAAGACGAGATGCACTGTCCTTCTTAATAGTCTTTTCTATTTCATCATATACTGATGTCCTTTTGCCGTCTACGACTTCCTTGACTCTTTTGCCGTCTTTATCCTTACGTGCAACCTTAGCTTTGACTGTAACGGTTTCATAATTATCTTTTTCCTTAACGGCAAGTGCAATCATGCCTTCCGCGATTCTGCGGATTTCTTTTGCCTTGGCCTCGGTTGTAACGATTTTACCATGATATAATAAATTCGTAACTTGGTTTCTAAGTAAAGCTTTTCTCTGGCTTGCTGTTCTGCCAAGCTTTCTGTAACCTGCCATGTCTTTCCCTCCTCTGAATTATTCTCTGTAACCTTATCTATCTATTAACTGGTTTAGTCGTCGCTTTGTCTTAATGATAAGCCAAGCTCCTTCAGTTTTGACAATACTTCCTCTAATGATTTACGTCCAAGATTTCTTACCTTCATCATATCCTCGGCTGTCTTGTTCGTAAGCTCTTCGACAGTATTGATTCCTGCTCTCTTTAAACAGTTATAAGAGCGAACTGATAATTCCAATTCGTCAATATTCATCTCGAGGACTTTTTCCTTCTCATTGTCTTCTTTCTCTACCATAATTTCAGCAGTCTTCGCATGCTCTGATAGATCAATAAAGGAATCTAGATGAACGCTTAAGACCTTTGCAGCCAGACTAAGTGCTTCATCAGGTGCCAATGTACCGTCAGTATAAACATCTAAGGTTAGTTTGTCATAGTCAGTAATCTGTCCAACACGGGTATTCTCGACAGATAGATTGACACGCTCTACAGGTGTGTATATGGAGTCAATCGGAATAACTCCGATTGGCAGGTCATCTTTTTTGTTTTTATCAGCGCTGACATAACCTCTTCCTTTTGTTATTGTAAGCTCCATGTATAATCTGCTGTCCGGGCCGCCACATAAGGTAGCAATCACCTGGTCTGGATTAAGAATCTCGATATCCGGGTCGGCCTGTATATCCCCTGCTGTAACTACTACTTCACCTTCTTGCTCAATATAAGCAATTTTGGGCTCATTCGTATCACTTGTGTTTCTGATTGCCAGGTTCTTAATATTCATAATGATTTCAGTAACATCTTCCTTTACACCGGGAATAACACTGAACTCATGAACTACTCCGTCAATCTTAATTTGGCTTACTGCAGCACCGGGCAGAGAGGATAGCATGATTCTTCTAAGAGAATTGCCTAGAGTTGTACCATATCCTCTTTCCAGCGGTTCCACAACAAAACGACCAAACTTTTTGTCTTCGGAAATTTCTGCAATCTCTATTTTGGGTTTTTCAAAATCAAACACAACAGGACCCTCCTTCTGGGTTATTTGAGTTGTTCTAATTATTATTTGGAGTACAACTCTACAATTAACATCTCATTAACCGGGACATCGATTTGGTCTCTTGTAGGAATTTCTTTAACTGTACCCGATAATGTCTCCTGGTTAGCCTCAAGCCATGCCGGTACAGTCCTTCCAGCGGTAACCTCTAAGATATCCTTATATCTTTGGGCACCTTTAGCTTTTTCTCTTATTTCAATTGTATCTCCGGCTTTTACTGTATAAGACGGAATATTCACGGTCTTGCCATTAACCGCAACATGCTTGTGACTGACAATTTGTCTTGCCTCTGCTCTGGTTCTGGCAAATCCCATACGGAAAATTATATTATCCAATCTAAGCTCTAACAGCCTGATAAGGTTCTCACCGGCTGTACCGTCTTTCATTTTCTGAGCTCTGTCATATAAATTTCTAAAAGGCTTCTCAAGAACACCATAAATGAACTTAGCCTTTTGCTTTTCTCTCATCTGCAGACCATACTCACTGGTTTTCTTTCCTGCTCTGGAAAAGGATCTGTTGGATTTCTTATCGATACCCAAATACATAGGCTCCAAACCTAAGGATCTGCATTTCTTTAAAACTGGACCCATATCTCTAGCCATTTTTTATTTTCCCTCCTTATCAGACTCTTCTGCGTTTTGGTGGACGACATCCGTTATGTGGAACCGGGGTTACGTCCCTGATACTTGTTACTTCTATTCCGCATGCCTGAAGCGCACGAATTGCGGCTTCCCTGCCTGAACCGGGGCCTTTAACCATAACTTCTACGGATTTCAAACCGTGAACAAGTGCTGCTTTTGCTGCTGTCTCTGCTGCCATCTGTGCTGCATAAGGAGTTGATTTTCTTGAACCTCTGAAGCCTAATCCACCGGCGCTAGCCCAAGAAAGAGCATTTCCTTCTGCATCTGTCAGCGTAACAATTGTATTGTTAAAAGATGACTGAATATGTGCCTGTCCACGGTCTACGTTCTTCTTGACACGCCTTTTAGTCACTTTTTTTGCTGATGACATTTTCTTAGCCATTTAAATAAACCCTCCTATTGGATTTTCTAAATACGGAAGCATATTTTTCTTCCTTATTATAATGTGTTGCGCTTCAAAGATTATTTCTTCTTATTAGCAACAGTTCTTCTCGGACCCTTTCTGGTTCTTGCATTGGTCTTAGTATTCTGACCACGAACCGGAAGGCCTTTTCTATGACGAATTCCTCTGTAGCATCCAATTTCCTGCAATCTCTTAATATTAAGCGCTATTTCTCTTCTTAAATCACCCTCAACCATCTGGGTTTCATCAATAACCTCACGAATTCTGGATACTTCATCATCGGTTAAATCTCTCACGCGGGTATTAGGATCAACATTTGCTTGAGCAAGAATACGGTTAGAACTTGATCTGCCTATACCATATATATAGGTAAGTCCTATTTCTACGCGCTTATCTCTAGGTAAATCTACACCACTGATACGTGCCATGTGCCTGGTACACCTCCAAATTAATATTGTTTTACATCAGACCTTAAGTCTTTTTTTCAGCCGCTTTAAATTGTAACAGACACACAATAACTATGCCTGCTAAGATTTAGTGATGACGGTCACTAACCTTAAGGCAGATAGAATCCACCCACAATATCACAATTTTATCTGCCTTAAGGCAGAGTATTGTAACACAAAAAGCAAGAACTATTATATATATAAAACAATAGCTTAAACGAACTATTGTATATTAGCCTTGTCTTTGTTTGTGTCTGGGATTTTCACAGATAACTCTGATACTTCCCTTTCTTTTAATAATTTTGCATTTTTCGCAAATTGGTTTTACTGATGACCTTACTTTCACAGTAATTCACCCCTTTCAAAAAAGTCCGCTTATTATTATATCACCGCTTAAAATTAATAGCAAGCAATATTTTCGCGTGATTTTTGATGCTTATTTGTCACGCCAGATAATTCTTCCTTTGGTCAAATCATATGGTGATAATTCGAGTGTAACCCTATCACCAGGTACTATTTTGATAAAGTTCATGCGCAGCTTTCCACTGATATGAGCTAACACCTTATGCCCATTTTCCAGCTCAACCTGAAACATCGCATTAGGAAGCTTCTCTACGACAGTACCTTCGATTTCAACTACATCGGATTTTGACATTATTCAACCTCCTTGTTTGAAATTTCAACCTGTAACAATTTTATGGCTCTCTTAATCTCTTCATCCCTAACCAATTTTTTATTAATTGATTCTGAAAGTCGAGGATCAAAATATCTAAGTCTTTTAACATGCTTCAGATTTTTCTTTTTCGGATGATTTAAGGTTCTAATTTTACCATCCACTAAATATACATATTCATTATGGGTATCAATTATTACATAGTATTTTCCAATATCTCTACCGGCTATTGATTTAACGAAACAACCTATTAATTCATGCATTGAATATCCCCACTCCGTATTTCAAACAAGCTACAATATCGTTAGGATCTTGGGTTCACCGTCTGTTATCAATACTGTGTTTTCATAATGTGCTGACAGAGATCCATCCTCTGTAACAACGGTCCAATTATTATCCATCCAATATACATCATATCGCCCTGCATTAACCATGGGCTCAATCGCCAAAGTCATACCGGCTACCAGCTTCGGTCCTCTGTTTCTTTGCTTGAAATTTGGTACCTGCGGCTCCTCATGAAGGTTTCGTCCGATTCCGTGTCCTACCAAATCTCTGACAACGGAAAAGCCAAATGACTCAACATAATTTTGGATTGCCACCGAGATATCGTGAAGATGTCTTCCCTCCTTGGCATATTTAATCCCCTCATAGAAGCTTTGTTTTGTTACCTCAATTAGTTTTTTTGCATCATCGGTTATTTCACCGACAGGTATAGTTCTTGCTGCGTCTGAATGGTAGCCCTCATATATAACGCCACAGTCTAAGCTTACAATGTCACCCTCTTTAAGAATACAATCCTTATCGGGAATTCCATGAACAACCTCATCATTTACAGAAATACATAGAGAGGCCGGAAATCCATTATAATTCAAGAAAGACGGTATACAACCATATCCCCTGATAAGCTCATGGCATTTCTTATCTATATCCAGAGTAGAAATCCCCGGTCTTACGTAGTTTTCCAAATCCTCCAATACCTTTGCAAGAATCCTTCCTGATTCCTGCATTAGCTCTATTTCTTTATCAGATTTTATGCTTATCGGCATTTAATCCATCCTTTCAAACTGTGTCCATACCTTAAGTCATAAGTACGTTAATGATCTGCTTATATATATCATCTATTTCTCCGGTACCATCCACGCTGTGCAGTATACCCTTATTATTATAATAATCGATCAGTGGCTGAGTCTGTTCATGGTATACCTGCAGTCTTTTCTTAACTGTCTCGGGCTTATCATCATCTCTAAGCACCAACTCTGTGTTACAATAGTCACATTGACCACTTACCTTGGGTTTTAAAGTATCCACATGATAGGTTCTTCCGCAATTAAGACAAGCTCTTCTTCCGGCCATTCGTTTTATAATAACCTCATCGGCTACATCTACATTGATTGCAAATTCTATCCTATCATTATTCTTATTAAGGGCGTCGTCCAGTGCCTTTGCCTGTGGTATGGTTCTGGGAAAACCGTCTAATACATACCCTTTTTTACAATCAGGTGCCTTAAAACGATCCATAATCAGTTCTAATACCAGTTCATCAGGTACCAACAGTCCCTGATCCATATACCCTTTGGCCTTCAGTCCCAGCTGTGTTTCATTCTTTATATTCTCTCTGAATATATCTCCCGTTGAAATATGTGGAATTTCAAATCTATCAGCTATTCTTTTGGCCTGAGTTCCTTTTCCGGCACCCGGTGCCCCTAACATTATTATCTTCATGCATATTCCTCCATAAGAGACATTGAGTACAAAGCACGTAGAACGAATGCAAATATTGAAGCATTCGTTTTACGCTTTGTTATTATCTAGTCTAATCATTTAAAAAGCCTTTATAGTGACGTACCAGCATCTGTGATTCAACCTGCTTAATTGTCTCTATAATAACACCGACAATAATTATAATGGATGTCCCACCGAAGCTTACACTGGCACCAAAGGTACCCGAGAAAAACATCGGTATGACTGATACGATTATAAGTCCTAATGCACCTATTAAAATTACTCGATTAAGCACTTTGCTCAAGTGATCGGATGTAGGCTTTCCGGGACGAATACCGGGTATAAATCCACCCTGTTTCTTCATATTATTTGCTATCTCAATCGGATTAAATGTAATCGATGTATAGAAATAAGCAAAGAATATAATTAATCCAATATAAATCAATAATCCTATGGAATACTTAAATTCACCAAAATCAAAGTTTTTAAAATTGATATTTAACCAGCTGCCCTGATTCAATACCTTAAATACCTTGGGCCAGAAATGAGCCCTGTCCGGATAAACACCAAAAAATGATGCAATAACTCCGGGGAACGACATTAGTGAACTGGCAAATATAACAGGAATAACACCTGCTGTATTTACCTTCAGTGGAATATGAGAAGATTGTCCGCCTATCATCCTTCTTCCCTGCACCTTTTTTGCATATTGTACTGGAATTTTTCTTTCAGCACTCTGTAGAATCAAGACGAATACAATTGTAAACACAACCACGGCAACAGTTATAATTGTTGCAATGATTCCCTTCCATACCGGCTTATCATATACGAACTGATAATACAGCCTGATGAAATCGGCAGGTATCGTAGATACAATATTAATCATCAGAATAATAGATATACCGTTACCTACACCGTTTTGTGTAATTCTCTCTCCAAGCCACATTAAGAATGTCGAACCTGCAGTAAAGGATGCTACAACAAGCATAACATTTGTAAATGTGAGGCCACCCTCTAATACTCCTGAGCTTCCTCCAAAGCCGATTGCCATTGCGATTGATTCAATAACAGCAAGGCCAACAGCCAGATATCTGGTTATCTCTTCAATCTTTTTTCTACCGTCTTCTCCCTCTTTTTGCAGCTCTTCCAATTTAGGTATTGCGATTGTCAGCAACTGCAAAATAATTGATGCCGAAATATACGGAGATATACTTAGTGCGAAAATTGACATCTTGGTAAATGATCCACCGGTTAGATTGTTAAAGAAACCAAAGTTAATACTTGAAAACACTTGCTCCACGGCTTCTCTACTAACAGCAGGAGCAGGAAGTAAAGTACCAAGTCTTACTATAATGAGTGCACCAAATGTGTATAGCAATTTTGTCCTGATATCTTTAATCTTTAGAGCATTTAAAAATGTTTTAAACATATTAAATCACCTCAGCATTTCCACCAAGAGCTTGAATTTTTTCTGCTGCACTCTTACTAAATGCATTAACCTTGACATCCAGCTTCTTAGTAAGTTCTCCATTGCCAAGAATCTTAACACCGTCTTTGGGGTTCTTAATGATTCCTGTTTCAATTAATGAATCAACTGTTACTGTAGCACCATCATCAAATCTATTTAATACATCTACGTTAATTGCAACTATTTCCTTTGAATTCCGGTTAGTGAAACCACGCTTGGGAATTCTTCTGTATAATGGCATCTGTCCGCCTTCAAATCCAATTCTTGGAGCTCCTGAACGTGCCTTCTGCCCCTTATGGCCTTTGCCGGCTGTCTTTCCGTTGCCTGAACCATGTCCGCGACCTTTTCTAAAGCGATCCTGCTTGGAGCCGTCTGCCGGTCTTAATTCTGATAGATTCATCTACGTGCACCTCCTTCTTTCAGCAATTATATTTCCTCAACCTTAACTAAGTGTTTTACATGATCAATCATTCCTCTGACTGCAGCATTATCCGGCATTTCCACGGTTTTGTTCAGCTTTCTCAAACCGAGGGCACGAACTGTTGCCTTGTGCTTAGGAATAGCACCGATCGTAGATTTCACTAGTGTTATTTTCAATTTGTCTGCCATTTTGACACCTCCACATTAAATTACTGGGTAGAACCACTAATTTGATAGCTGCTCCACCGGAATACCACGAAGCTTTGCTACTTCCTCAGGGGTCTTTAATTGGCTTAATCCATCAATCGTAGCTAAAACTACATTCTGCTTGTTATTTGAACCGAGTGATTTTGTACGAATATTCTTATAGCCTGCAAGCTCAAGTACATTACGTACCGGACCACCGGCGATAACTCCTGTACCTTCCGGTGAACGCTTTAGGAGTACCTCAGCACTACCAAATTTTCCGATAAAGTCATGGGGTATACTACCGTTATCATCAATCGGCACTTTGATAAGCTTTTTAATAGCATCTTCTTTGCCTTTACGTATTGCTTCGGGAATTTCGGTTGCTTTTCCAAGACCAGCACCGATATATCCGTTCCTGTCGCCTACAACAACTAATGCTGTAAAACGCATATTACGTCCACCCTTAACAACCTTCGTAACACGCTTAATTGATACTACTTTATCCTCTAACTCCAGTTGACTTGTATCAACAATTGAACGTTTCATGTGTTTTCCTCCTTGCCTAGAATTCCAGACCAGCATCCCGTGCTGCATCTGCCAACGCTTTGATCTTTCCATGATATATGAAACCGCCTCTGTCAAAGACAACCGCCTTAATTCCTTTTTCAATAGCTCTCTTTGCAATTACAGTACCTAAATGTGCTGCAGCTGCAACATCGTTGGTTTTTTCAAGCTCTGCCTTAACATCCTTTTCCAGGGTAGATGCTGCTACTAAAGTATTAGCGGCCGTATCATCAATAATCTGCACGTACATATGGTTATTGCTTCTAAACACAGCCAAACGCGGTCTCTCAGGAGTACCCGTGAAACGGTTACGGATTTTTCTATGCTTTTTTCTTCTGATATCAGTTCTTGATTCTTTTTTAACCATGTTATTTCACTCCTCCTTATTTCTTACCGGTCTTACCAACCTTGCGTCTGATTACTTCATCAGCATACTTAATACCCTTACCCTTATATGGCTCCGGTGGTCTCTTTGCTCTGATTTCAGCGGCGTATTGGCCAACCTTTTCTTTATCTATACCTTTTACTATAATCTTGTTCTGTCCATCTAATACGGATTCGACTCCTTCCGGATCTGTCAAAACTACCGGATGTGAATAACCAATGGTCAATGTCAATTCCTTACCTGCCTTGGCTGCTCTGTAACCAACACCGTTGATTTCAAGCATCTTTTGATATCCCTCGGTAACACCGGTTACCATGTTGGCAAGTAATGTTCTTGTCAGTCCGTGTAAGGACTTCATTTTCTTTAAATCATTAGGTCTGGATACAGTAATTTCTGATCCTTCTAATTTTATAACCATCTCGGAAGGTAACACTCTCTCTAATGTCCCTTTTGGTCCTTTTACGGTCACTTTATTATTTTCTGCTATATCTACAGTTACACCTGCAGGTACAGCGATAGGCATTTTTCCTATACGTGACATGCCCGCACCTCCTGTTTTTCAATTGAATATCTACATAGGACTCTAAAAATTTTTTTTAGTTTACCACACTGAATGCAAGCATTCGATATATACACAGTGGTATTTTTTAGTTTACCACAC
>JAAYTK010000109.1 GCA_012523775.1 Clostridiales bacterium
ATGTAAGCGAGTTTGATACCCTCGAGGAATTAAGGGAAGACATTGGGAATAAGCTTAAGAAGGCTGCAGAGGAAATGAACTCTTTCAGGATGAAACAGGAAACTGTTGAAAAGGCGGTTAAAAACGCCGAGGTTGAAGTCCCTGAGATTATGATCGAGGATCAGCTGAAAGAGATGCTCCAAAGTATGGAAAACCGCATGTTAAGCCAGGGGGTTAATTTAAAGACATACCTTCAGTATACCCAAAAGAGCTTTGAAGAATTGAAGGAAGAGATGCGCCCGGACGCTGAGGCTGGTGTAAAAACAAACCTGGTGCTGGAAGCTATCGCCAAAGCCGAGAACATAAAGGCATCAGAGGAAGAAATAAAAGAAGAGGTCAGGAAGATGGCGGAGGGCTACAAGCAGGACCCTGACGAGTTTTACCAGATGTTGGAAAGGGAAGGCCAGTTTGACTTTATCGCCAATGGCATTATAAGGGAAAAGACAGTACAGTTTCTGATTGACAACGCTGTAATTGTAGAGGAAACCAAAGAGGACACCAAAGTTGAAAATGAGGAATAGTATAAATAATAATAATTTTAATGAAGTAACATACCGGCAGGAGGTGTTTAAGATATGAATTTAGTGCCTATCGTGGTGGAACAGACCAACCGTGGGGAACGTGCCTATGATATTTATTCAAGGCTTTTAAAAGACCGGATCATCTTTTTGGGGGGACCTATAGATGACAATGTCGCCAACCTGGTTATTGCGCAACTGCTGTTTTTGGAGGCTGAAGACCCGGATAAAGATATTCATTTCTATATTAATTCTCCCGGTGGTATAATTACTTCGGGATTAGCAATTTACGATACCATGCAGTATGTCAGGTCGCCAGTTTCCACAATATGCCTGGGGCAAGCCGCAAGTATGGGTTCACTCCTATTGTGTGCAGGGGCAAAGGGGAAGAGATTTGCCTTGCCCTATTCCAGGATTTTAATTCACCAGCCGCTGGGTGGTGTACAAGGGCAGGCTACGGATATTGAGATTCACGCTAAAGAAATTATCCGGACCAGGGGATTCCTAAACGAGATTATTGCCAAACATACCGGCCAGCCTCTGGAGAGAATCGTTCAGGATACCGAACGCGATTACTTTATGTCTGCCCAGCAGGCGAAAGAATACGGTATTATTGACGAGGTGTTCGATGTCAGGAAGCAAAGGTAAAAGAGGTGGGAATATGTTCGGCGACAAAGGACAACTGAAATGTTCCTTTTGCGGGAAGCTTCAGGATCAGGTTAAAAAACTGGTTGCCGGCCCGGGTGTTTATATATGCGATGAGTGCATTGAATTGTGTAATGAGATTATCGAAGAAGAGCTTAACGAGGACTTTGATTTAGAGCTTGGCGATATTCCCAAGCCCAAAGAGATTAAGGAGATTCTGGATCAGTATGTGATCGGGCAGGAAGATGCCAAGAAGTCCCTGGCTGTAGCTGTATATAATCATTACAAGAGAATTAACCTCGGCGGCAAAATTGATGATGTTGAACTGCAAAAGAGCAATATTGTCATGCTGGGGCCCACAGGAAGCGGTAAAACCCTGCTGGCGCAAACTCTGGCGCGTCTTTTGAATGTACCCTTTGCTATCGCCGACGCCACTTCTCTTACAGAGGCGGGCTATGTGGGCGAAGACGTGGAGAATATTCTGCTCAAGTTGATCCAGGCCGCCGATTATGATGTGGAAAAGGCTGAAAAAGGGATTGTCTATATTGACGAGATCGATAAAATCGCTCGCAAGTCAGAGAATCCTTCAATTACCAGGGACGTATCCGGTGAGGGCGTCCAGCAGGCGCTGTTAAAGATTTTGGAGGGGACGGTTGCCAGTGTGCCCCCCCAGGGCGGGCGCAAGCATCCCCA
>JAAYTK010000057.1 GCA_012523775.1 Clostridiales bacterium
CCATTATGCATTAGAATAATAGAACCATTGCCCAGATTCTTGTGTTCAGTACATTTCTTGACTATACTATCTGCCCCATAGTCCTTCCAGTCTAGGGAATCACCGTACGCAACAACTTGAAAAGCAGTGGTGGTGAGGGGGTTTTCATTAGTGTTATGGAATAAATACCCTCTACCACCATGCATCATTATTTCTTACGACAACTATACTACCACATAGGGGGTATGCAGCGATAAATTTATCACCTTTTGTTTATTATTTCGATTACCTCCGATGCGTTAAGTAAAAAAGACCGTTTTGTTAAATAATAATAACATCCTCATCCTCTATATATGTTTCTTCTCCAAATTGGACTACTGATCCTTTCCCCTGTATCTTATAAACTCTAACACTATCTGTATTAGATGGAATATGTTTTATATCTTTGATTAGCTTTTTATATTTAGAAGGACTTAGGGTCGCCTCAAATGCTGATCTTTGTACTCTAAAGCCATAGCTATTAAGTATCTTAAATATTTTGTTTCGACGTTTTGTTTCCGAAATATCATATATTATTAAGACAAAGAACTTATTACTATAGGACGTTGCGTCTTCAAATGTATTGAAAAAATAATCTTCTTCAATTTTTTTTATTATATTTTTATCATTTGATATTACTACATCTTCATTGATTTTACTTTTTTTATTCATATCCTCACCGTATTATAACCGCTTGATATAGATGCGGCTCTCCCTCTTCTATAGCCTTACAAAGCTGTAATGCCTGTAAATCAATAGCTCTACGAAAAGACACTGGATAATCAATATAAGGTAAATATTTCATACTCTTATCTAGGCGTTTCTCAATCTTTGATACAAATTTTCTCATCCCTGCTCTATCAAAGTATACACCTCCGTTTTCTTCTGATGTGTAAAAATTATCCTCACTGATCTCGTAACCATTTACCATGGACATGACTATTGAATCTATGATTACCGGCCTCCACTCTTCCATAAGATCACTTGCTAGAGTTGGATGCTTCTCCCTATCTTGATGAAGAAATCCAAAATAAGGACTTAATCCTCGTCCTTCTATCGCTCCATATACCTCATTCATCATAATAGAATAGCCAAGACTTAGCATAGAATTAAATCTGTCTTTTGGTGGTCTCCGATTTCTCCCATTAAATTTAAATTCAGGAACATTAACTAGAAGGCTTAAACCTTTAAAATATGTTCTTGCAGCATTTCCCTCATATCCTATAGCTTCTGGTATAGTAAGGCATCCATCTATCTTGGACTCTAAAATTTTTATTGTCCTAACCTCTTCTGAAATATTTATTCCTGATGTACGACTGTAGCGCCTTAACAAAACAATCTGATTGTTAAGCTTTGCCTTTAAAATAATCTTCGCTAGTGCTAATGAAAATTCCTTATCCTCAGATAATTTTGCCTGTGCCTTTTGCCTTCTAGTATTAACATGCTGTGTTGATGATAGTTTTCCAAAATAGGCTCCCTTTGATGAATAGTATTGTACTGATATTCCTCTCTTTAAGCATTCTCCTATACATCCTGTTGTGATTTGAGCTTGTCCGAAAATACTTATTCCTTCTACGCTTTCAATAGGTAATGTTTTAAGAAGGCCATCAGGATATTTCACCTGTATTCGACCCTGTGCTACTCCTATCGTAGCCTTGCTGTCAGTTACATAAAGCTGTGCCATCCTAATCACCATCCTAACTATAAAATTTAATATAAGGGTTTTTAACGGGATAAAGAAAATTGATAGTGTTGTATGTCTTGAG
>JAAYTK010000058.1 GCA_012523775.1 Clostridiales bacterium
ATATTTCTGATGAGACCGCGCTTATTGCTCTTCAGGGACCAATGTCATTGTCTATTCTCGGTAAACTTACGGACGAAGCTCATCTGCCCGTAAAATATTATACATTCAAAGAAGATGTGAATGTGTCGGGAATAAGCTGTATGATATCAAGGACCGGTTATACCGGCGAGGACGGCTATGAGATATGCTGTAAGAACGAGGATGCGGTAAGACTTTGGGAGCTTCTTTTGGATGCAGGCAAAGAATATGGTTTAATACCATGCGGCCTCGGAGCCAGAGATACACTTCGTCTGGAAGCCGGAATGCCTCTCTATGGTCATGAGATGGATGAGAATATAACTCCCGTAGAGGCGGGACTTGGCTTTGCGGTGAAGCTCAATAAGGATGACTTTATCGGTAAGCAGGGTATCATTGACAGAGGAACCCCTATAAAGACCCGTGTGGGACTTAAGATAACGGGCAGGGGAATTGCGAGAGAGAATTGTACGGTATATTGTTATGATAAGGAAATCGGAAGAACAACCTCGGGTACACATGCTCCGTATTTGGGATATCCCATAGCAATGGCTCTATTAGATATTGATACGGCACATATTGGAACGAAGCTGGAGGTAGATGTCAGAGGAAGAAGAATCGAGGCTGAGATAGTGACGTTACCGTTCTATATGAAATAGATCATATTTTATATTTATATATAACATATACAACGTATACAACGAGGAGGTTATATTATGAGTAATGAGTTCTTGTTTACACAATCCCATGAATGGGTACAGTTTTTGGACGATACAACAGCAAGGATAGGTATTTCCGATTATGCACAGAGTGAGCTGGGCGACTTGGTTTTTATTAGTCTTCCCGAAGAGGGTGACGAGGTTGTCGTAGGGGAATCATTCGCGGATGTGGAATCCGTAAAGGCGGTTTCCAATGTATATAGTCCTGTAACAGGCACTATTAAGGCGATAAATGAGGATCTTCTTGATCAGCCGGAGCTTGTCAATTCAGATGCCATGGATTCTTGGTTTATAGAAGTGGAGAATATCACGGATAAAGCCGCATTATTGACAGAGGAGGAGTATAAGAAGCTTATAGAAGAGTAAATATCATCCGGATTAGGAGGTTAGCATATGGGTACCTATGTTCCAAATACTAAGGAAGAACAGCATAGGATGCTTAAGGCTATCGGGCTTAACTCTATGGATGAGCTTTTTGATGTCATACCTGATGAAGTAAAGCTTAATGGCCCCTTAGATATTCCCAAGGGCATGTCTGAGATGGAAGTGTCCATGAAAATGAGAGAAATTGCAGATAAGAATAAGGTTTTTAAATCTGTATTTAGAGGCTGTGGTGCATATCGCCATTATATACCTGCTATTGTAAAACAGGTTGTCTCTAAGGAGGAGTTTATTACGGCATATACACCTTATCAGGCTGAAATAAGCCAAGGGATTTTACAGTCAATCTTCGAATTCCAGACCATGATATGTGAGCTGACAGGAATGCAGGTGTCAAATGCTTCGGTTTATGACGGTGCCACTGCGGCTGCGGAAGCCGTCATCATGAGTAAGGAGAGAAAAAGAAAAAAGGCACTGATATCAGCATCTGTAAATCCTATGATTATTGAAACCATAGGCACATATATTACAGGTACCGATATGGATATGGATATAATTCCGGTTAAGGATGGATTGACGGATTTAGAGAGTCTTAAGGATATGCTGGATGAAGACACGGCATGTGTACTGATCCAACAACCGAATTTCTACGGGCTTTTGGAGGACGGTGACGGTATCGGTGGCATATTGTCCGGGTCGGATATTAAATATATCATGAGCTGTAATCCCATTTCTTTAGGAGTTTTAAAGGCACCTGCCGAATACGGTGTGGACATAGCGGTCGGGGAAGGGCAACCCCTCGGTATTGGGCTGTCATTCGGTGGGCCATATCTTGGATTTATGGCAACCACTGATAAGCTTATGAGAAGACTTCCCGGAAGAATCGTAGGAGAAACCAAGGATTCGCAGGGTCGACGCGCATTTGTCCTTACATTGCAGGCCAGAGAGCAGCATATACGCCGTGAGAAGGCTTCCAGTAATATCTGCTCCAATCAGGCACTTTGTGCAATGACAGCAGCGGTTTATCTGGCTGCCGTGGGTAGAAATGGCTTAAAACAGGTAGCCTCTCTTTCCATGTCAAAGGCTCACTATCTGGCAGAGCGTCTGTGCGAGATTGAAGGATTCGATATGGTCTATAAGGGTGAATTCTTTAATGAGTTTGTTACCACGGCAGGTACGGATGTGGATAAGCTGCTTGGAACACTGGAGGAGCATGGAATATTGGGAGGATATCCGTTAAACGACAAACATATTCTTTGGTGTGCCACAGAGCTGAATACCAAGAATGAAATAGATGCCATGATAGAGATTCTTAAAATGGAGGTTAATTAATGAAGCTGATTTTTGAGAAGGGAAATACGAATCGCGGATTAACTTTAATGCCTGAATGTGATGTTCCGGTGGTTAATGTAAGCGCAGGCTTTGAAAGAAAGAGGGAGCTTAATCTTCCCCATGTCTCTGAAACGGAAATCAGCAGACATTATACCGAGCTTACAAAGCGCACCTTCGGAGTGAATAACGGTTTTTATCCCCTTGGATCCTGCACCATGAAATATAACCCTAAGATAAATGATGAGATAGCCAGACTTCCTGGATTTTCTGATGTTCATCCGTTGCAGCCTGAACACACCGTTCAGGGCTGTCTTGAGGTATATTATTTAGCGGATAAATACCTTAGCAAAATCACAGGTATGGATCATATGGATTTTCAGCCGGCAGCAGGTGCTCATGGGGAATTTACAGGATTGAAGCTTATCTGGGCATATCACATGGACAGGAATGATACCAAGAGAGATAAGATAATAGTTCCTGATTCTGCCCATGGTACTAATCCGGCCAGTGCCGCCATGGCAGGCTTTACTGTAATCAATGTGCCTTCGACCGAGGAAGGCTTCGTAGATACAGACGCCCTCAGAGAGGTAGTCGGAGAGGATACCGCAGGCTTTATGCTGACCAATCCCAATACAATTGGGTTATTTGAGGAGAATATACTCGAGATAACCAGCATTATACATGAAGCCGGTGGCTTGAATTACTATGACGGTGCCAATCTAAATGCCATTATGGGAGTGGCAAGACCGGGTGATATGGGATTCGATGTGGTTCATCTGAATCTTCATAAGACATTTTCGACACCTCACGGTGGAGGTGGTCCGGGAAGCGGCCCTGTAGGCTGTAAGGAATTTTTGGCTAAATATCTTCCGACTCCCAGAATTGTATGTAGGGACAATATATATACCTTTGAGGATAAGAGCGAGAAGAGTATAGGGCGTGTCAAGGACTTCTATGGTAATTTCCTGGTAGTCGTACGGGCACTAACCTATATAATGACCTTGGGAAGAGAAGGACTAAAGGATGCATCTGAAAATGCGGTTTTAAATGCCAATTACATGATGCATAATCTAAAGGATACCTTTACAATTCCCTTTGGTAAAGGACGCTGTATGCATGAATTTGTAATTTCACTGGAGAAGCTTAAAAAGGATAAATCAGTATCAGCACTGGATTTTGCAAAAACATTACTGGATTATGATATTCATCCCCCCACAATGTATTTTCCGCTTATCGTTCATGAAGCACTGATGGTTGAACCTACGGAAACTGAGACTAAGGAAACCCTAGACAGGGCTATTGAAATATTTAAGGAAGTTCATAACAAGGCCTATGAGGAGCCCGAACTGCTCCATGCCAGTCCTACGACCAAACCAATCGGTCGTCCGGACGAGGTAATGGCCGCAAGAAATCCTATCTTACGAGCAAACACTTAATAGTATTGTACCTGACACCATATTTAGGAAGAGTGATGAGTATTAACCGTTTGAAATATTATATTACCAATGAGACGAACCCATATATGAACCTGGCTGTGGAGGAGTATCTTCTACATAACGTAACCAATGATGAGTGCATAATGTATCTGTGGCAGAATGAGAAGACCGTCGTTATCGGCCGAAACCAAAATCCCTGGAAGGAATGTAGGATTAAGGAGTTAAACGAAGCCGGTGGAAGGCTTGTAAGACGCCTGTCCGGCGGTGGAGCAGTCTATCATGATATGGGTAATCTGAATTTTACATTCCTATTGACTAAGGATAACTATAACGTCGATAAGCAGCTGGAGATAATTATCAAGGCTATTAATGATCTGGGCATTCCTGCCGTCAAATCGGGTAGAAATGATATTGCCGTGGAGGGCAGAAAATTCTCGGGTAATGCTTTTTATTCTGTTGGGAATCAATGCTATCATCACGGAACCGTTCTGGTGGACGCAGATATTTCAAGCCTGTCAAAATACCTGAATGTCTCCAAAACAAAACTTAAATCCAAGGGAGTATCCTCTGTTGTATCCAGAGTAGCAAACCTAATGGAATTCAGACAGGATATTACTGTTGAAATGCTAAAGGACAGGCTTATTACTGCTTTTGGTGAAGCCTATAATCTTGAGCCTACAAAGATGGATATGGCCTTGTTGCCCCATGAGAAAATAAAGCATATATCGGAGAAATTTTCGTCCTGGGACTGGAACTATGGGAGGAAGATAGAGTTTAGTGACAGCTTTGAAGGAAGATTTGACTGGGGTGATATTGAACTGCAGCTTATAGTGGAGGGCGGTATCATAAAGGATTGCAGGGCATATTCGGATTCGCTCGATACTGAGCTGTTCGGGGAGCTGCCTAAGTATCTTAAGAGAAGCATTTTTACAGCCGAGGCTATGGAAGAAGCCTTAAGAAACATTAAGACAAAAAATTATAAGAAGCAGATTATAGAGGATATCGTGTCGTTAATTCATGAGGGATTCTAATATTAATAATTACCTAATAAATGACAACGGCTTGGAGGATGATTGCATGAAGGACAGCTATGATATAGTTATTATCGGCTCGGGCCCGGGAGGCTATGTGGCAGCCATAAAGGCTGCAAAGTTGGGTAAAAGAACCGCAGTTATTGAAAAAGGAGATATTGGAGGCACCTGCCTTAACCGTGGATGTATACCCACGAAGACATTGATGCACAGCACCCGTTTTCTCACGGAGATTAAGCTCATGGAGGAAGCCGGTTTATCATTTACGGGACTGAATCTCGATTATAATAAGCTGATGGTTAGAAAGAATGAGGTTGTCTCCAGGATTCGTAAAGGAATTGAAGGGCTTTTTAAGGCAAACGGGGTTACCGTATACCAAGGAGAGGCTAAGATTATATCGAAGAATAAAGTAAGGATTACATCCGATGACAATGTAAGTGATATCGAAGCCGAAAATATTCTGATTGCCACAGGCTCTGTGCCTGTCATTCCCCCTATCCCCGGTTCGGATTTAGAGGATGTGGTGACCAGTGATGATTTACTGGACGGTGATAATCGGCTCTATCGTAAGCTCTTAATTATCGGCGGCGGTGTCATCGGTGTGGAAATGGCAACGATTTATAAGGAACTTGGCTGCGAAGTAGAGATTATTGAAGCCATGGACAGAATTCTGTCCGGTATGGATAAAGAGATTTCCCAGAGTATTACCATGGGGCTGAAAAGGAAAGGGATTATTGTTCATACGGGAGCTAAGGTAACAAGGATTTATGAGGATAGCTCCAATGGGCTGATGTGTGAATATATTGAGAAGGACAATGTGAAAGTAACAAACGCCGAGGGTATATTATTGTCAGTAGGAAGACGTTCTAATACGGAAGGATTATTCGGAGAGGATATTTCTCCGAAGATGGATGGTTCCTGTATTAAAGTAGATTCTAATTTCGAGACGAGTGTTCCGGGCATATATGCCATAGGAGATGTTATTCGTGGCAAACAACTTGCCCATGCGGCCTCAGCCCAGGGTATAGCAGCCGTGGAAATAATCTGCGGTCACATACCATCCATTGATTTGGATGTAATACCGTCCTGTATATATACTGTACCTGAGGTTGCATCCGTGGGCATGGATGAAGCAGAGGCTAAGGTTATGGGATATGATATTAAGGTCGGCAAATATCCTATGCTTGGTAACAGCAAAACCCTGTTGTCCATGGGTGAGAGGGGCTTTATCAAGATAATATGCGAGGCGAAGTCAGGAATGCTCCTTGGGGCTCAACTTCTATGTGACAGAGCTACCGATATGATTGGTGAACTGGCTCTGGCAATATCAAAAAAGCTTACTTATAAGGATTTAGGTTCAATAATAAGACCTCATCCTACCTACGAGGAGGCAATCACCGAGGCTGCAGAAGACATTGAAAACATGGCAATCCATATAATGCCCAAAAGACAAATATAGACCTAACATAGATTCGAGTTAAACCGGGGAGATTACAGATTCTTATAATAAAATACCGCTATCTGAGTTCGGTCCCTTAGGTTTAGCTTATCTAAGATACTGCTTATATTATTGCGGACGGTACCCTCACTTAGGAAAAGCTCCTCTGAGATTTCCTTATTAGAGAGGCCGTCTGCGATTTTCTTTATAATATCGTATTCTCTCTCCGAAATACCAAAACTCTCATAATTGCTGAAATTCTCAGACCTACCCATAAGATTTGGTAATTTGACTATGATTTCATTTCCATAAACATTCTGTCCCATATATACAGCCTTAATGGCAGGAATGATGCATTCATAGTTTTGCTTTAACATATAGCCCTTTGCTCCGATATTAAGGGCTTTTATAATATATTCATCATCCAAAAATGTGGTCAAATAAAGGATTTTGGCATCCTCATATTCCTTCAGAATGGTTTCTCCTGCCTCCAGTCCGGTCATATTCTCCATGCGAATATCCATTAAAAGCACATCAGGTCTTAGGCTTTTATACATCTCGATAGCCTCAAGGCCGGAGTTCCCTGTTCCCACCACTTCTATTTCATGGTCTGCCGACAAAATAATCTTTAAAGACGAACAGACCAGCTTATCATCGTCAACCAGTAAAACCCTCATGTCAATTCTCCTTTCTTATTTATCGGTACCCATTTCGGTACCAGGTACCGTACCTGGTACCGTACCTGGTACCGAATTAAGGTATCGGAATAGTAATAAATATTCTGAAGCCATCCTCCGTAGAGATATTCAGGTTACCTTTGAAGCTTTTAACTCTGTCTGCTATGTTGCGAAGACCCATCTCTTCTCTGTATTCATATGATTCCAGGTGTTGGCGGATATGGGATTTCTTCTGCTCGCTAATGGTTCCGTTATCACTTATGATTAGCTGATAAAGGGCCGGATGCTCTCTTATGATGACATGTGCCCGGGTAGCGTTAGAGTGCTTCATGATATTTGCCAGTGCTTCCTTTGTAATGGCTATAAAGCAATATCTTAAGGCAATGGGAAGAGGCTTCGCCACATCATATTCAAAATCTATCTTACAGAATGTAAATTCTTTTATCATCTGTTCGATCTGGCTATATAAATCTACGGATTCGTCATGCATATTATGGATGCTGTTGCGGATGTCATCCATACCCTGGGAAAGGGAATTTTTCAGATTGGATAGCTCATCATGGATGATCTTTTCTTTTGTGATGGTAAGTAAAGCACCAACCTGCAGAATCGCTCTGGAGAGAAGATGACCGATATTATCATGTATTTCTCTGGATATTCGATTACGTTCATTTAGGGTGGCCAGATTGATTTCATAGTCCTGATTTTTTAATATACTTTGATTTTTATCCTCCAAAAGCTGAGAATAGGATGAAGAAGCATCCCTTAGTTCATTATAATCTGTCAGTAGGCTATTAAGCTTATCTGTCTTAATCTTTAGTAAAATGGCTCCGAGCATGATAAGCATTGTAAATACAAAGTATGTAAGGTCATATTGCCTTATATTTACAATGAACAATAGAATTACAGCCAATGAAAAGGCCTGATATTTTCTACTTATTATATCGTATAGAAGAACCGGCAAAAGAATTATATAGCCGGGGATAAAATAACACATAGCAGCATATACCATACACCCGTACAATGAGATCCTATCGTTCTCGAAGTAATAGGAAAGGCAGCTTAACAGAATGGTAATTATGGCGGGTATTACGGCATATAGGCTATAATCGTGCAGAATATATATTACCATCGCAGATATGAACAGTAGTATTTTATCGAATAACTCGTACATATTGCACTCCTTAGAATTTAGTTCTGACATAATTTGTTACATGTATATTTTCAGTATTACATGAGATGTTTTTATTGTCAATCAGTGAAATACAACAGGATTTGTATTGAGCGGACGGTAGTATATGAATCCCATATATAATGACATTTGTCATGGGAATAAGTGACGCAATTCACTACACAGAACTTTTTAATTTAGGTATAGTGGTATTAATAAAAAATGTATCTAATGACGCAAAATATATATTTAGGAGGCAAACAAAAATGATAGTTAAGGTTGATGGACTCGTAAAGAGATACGGAAAGCTTGTAGCTTTGGACTATTTGAGTTTCGATGTTAAAGAAGGTGAGATATTCGGACTTCTGGGACCTAACGGCTCAGGAAAAACGACAGCGATTAACTGTATTCTATCGCTGTTGAAATATGATAAGGGCAATATTGAGATATTCGGAAAACCGATGGGCCCCGATAGATACGACATCAAGCGTGATATAGGTATAATCATGCAGAACGTGGCTGTATTTGATGAACTGACCGTATATGAAAATATATATTATTTCTGTAGTCTGTATATAAAGGATAAGAGTAGGATAAAGGAGCTTACCGAGGAAGCTATAAGATTTGTTTCCTTAGAGGATTATACCAAGTTCTATCCTAAAAAGCTTAGCGGAGGTTTACTGAGAAGATTAAATATTGCCTGCGGTATCGCCCATAAGCCAAAGCTGATTATTCTGGATGAACCCACGGTGGCGGTCGATCCTCAAAGCAGAAATAAAATCCTCGAGGGGATTAAACAGCTTAATGAACAGGGTGCCACCATTATATATACTTCTCATTATATGGAGGAGGTAGAGCAAATCTGTAACAACATAGCGATTATTGACAAAGGAAAGGTTGTTGCTCAGGGTACTAAGGAAGAGCTAAAGGCTATGATTTCTATTAGCGAGAAGATAACCATTGAGACCTATCAGATTACAGAAGAACAGCTTATGACAATCAGGGATATGCCTAATGTCATATCAGTTACATATGATGACAACCAACTGGAGATTAAGTCCGGAAAGGGTAAAAACAATCTGTTGCAGGTACTTCATTACATGGAGAATAATAACATAGGTTTCGGTAAGGTGTTTACGCAGTTACCTACATTAAATGACGTGTTCCTTGAGATTACCGGTAAGGAGTTAAGGGATTAGAAAGGTGGTAAAGTTATGGCATTTCAATTATATAAAACCAGGCTTAAATGCCTGTTTCGAAATAAGGAGAACATTTTCTGGAGCTATGTATTTCCCATGGCTTTGGTTACTCTGTTTTATTTTGCCTTTAATAATTTGTTCTCATCAAGCGATATAAAGACTATAAATATTGCATATGTGCATTCCCAGACTGAGCAAGCCCAGACTGAGCATGCTCAAACTGAGCATACTCAAACTATGCAGGATAATCAAATTGAAAACAACATGGATGCTTTAAAAAATGTACTTAAATCAGCTAAGATGTCTAACGGACTTCCGTTGTTTAATGTAAACTATACTGATATCGATGAAGCCGGTAGAGCGCTTGAGAAGGATGAAATCTCGGCATATATCGTTGGTGGCGTTAGCCCCAGCGTATATGTAAAAAAGAACGGATTATATCAAACAATCGTTAAATCCTTTATGGACAGCTATAACAGAGGGGCTTATACGGTTCAGTCAATACTTCAAAAGAATCCTGATGCGTTAAATCAAGGATTGCTTGATGACATTATTGATACTAAGAGCTTTACAACTGAGGTGAAGAAGGATGTAGAGCCGAATGTAGTGCTGACATACTATTACGCATTACTGGCAATGTGTTGCTTAATGGCTGCCAATTGGGGGTTGGATGAGGTGATAAATATTCAGGGAAACCGTACGAATCGAGGCGCCAGAATAAGTGTATCACCGGTTCATAAAGTGAAGTTGCTTCTTATAAATATGTTGGCAGGATTTACCGGCCATGCCGGCAGCATCGCTCTTGTG
The DNA here is from genome assembly GCA_012523775.1 of Clostridiales bacterium. Taxonomy (GTDB): domain Bacteria; phylum Bacillota; class Clostridia; order Lachnospirales; family Lachnospiraceae; genus Mobilitalea. Next base: position 10,207 of record JAAYTK010000058.1, read on the forward strand.
CTAATCTATATGATAAAGGGATTAGGTATAGATTTTGGTAATCATTTACCCCATCTTATACTGGCATGCGTTATTGGTTCAATAATAGGACAATTTATAGGTGCCGTTGTCGGAGTCTGGGTAAACAAAAGCTATGGGATACAGAGTGCTATAACCACATCAGTCGTAATGATCGGTTCCTTCCTGTCAGGTATGATGTATGTGGACATGAAGCATCTTATAGCAAAAAATGCTCCTATACTTTCATATATCAATCCGGTTAATCTTGTGTCTGATTCCTTTTATAGCCTATATTATTATGATGACTTTAGTCGATTTTACTTGAATATTATAATTCTCGTCATTATGTCGGTCGTCTTGGGTGTTATATCCTATCTTGGATTAAGGAGGAAAACCTATGCCAGTATTTAAAACATATTTTAAAATTATGAAGAAGCAATTAACGGGTCTTATTCTGTATGGAATTATGTTTATAACAATTACCCTAATGGTTACTTTTTTCATAATCAGAGATAGCAGTAAAGAATTTGCCGTAAGCAGGGTTCCTATACTCCTTATTAATAATGACGGGGACAATGAGTTTATCGAAGCCTTTACATCCTATCTTGATGGCTATGTGAAATTCATGGATGTGGAAGATAGTGATGATGCCAGAAGGGATGCATTATTCTATCATGAGGTTAATTATATTCTGACTATTCCCGAGGGCTTTACCGTTAGGTTCCTCAGCGGGGAGGAAGACAGGCTGATTAAGGAAATTCTGCCTGATAAGATGGCTGCCGTACAGTCTGTCGACAGTGCAATCGACAATTATTTAAATATGGCAAGGGTTTATATAAAATATAACCCGGGCTTTGATGTAGCCGAGCTTACCGAATTCCTGAAAAACAATCCCGTATCTGAAACCGAGGTTATTATAGAATCGAAAAAGAAAGATACCCTGGATGCTGCTGAATTTAACTCATATTATTTTAATTATTTGGGATATATAATGATAGTGTGCTTTGTTCTGGGTGTCAGTACGGTTATGATGTCATTTCATGGATTGGATATAAGAAGAAGGCAGTTTGCATCTCCTGTATCATCCAGAGGATTTAATCTACAGCTGATACTGGCTAACCTGATGTTCGTTTTGGTATATCTCGTTATATTTAATGTAGTCGGATACCTGGTTAATCCGTTTCGCAGGATTGACTTCAGTCTGATATTGAACTGGATAAATACCTTTGTTTATGCTTTGGTTATACTCTGTATCAGCTTCTTCATAGGTATCACTGTTAAAGGGAAGAATGCCGTACAGGCTTTGTCAACGGCTCTGTCATTGGGAATGGCATTTCTAAGCGGAATGTTTGTACCGCAGCAGTTTCTTGGCTCGGCAGTCTTAAGAGTGGCAAGCTTCTTACCTTCTTATTGGTATGTAAGAGCAAATGACACAATAGGAAGTTTAACAGAATACAATATCAGGAATCTGACTCCCGTTCTACAGTATATGGCGATTCAAATCGGATTTGCCGCTGTATTTCTGGCTTTTGTCCTGGTGGTAGCCAAGAGAAAGAGACAGGTCGCAACATAATAAACAGAACAATAGTTCGATTTTTTATTGACTTAATCCTCCCGATTTGCTATAATGAAACAGAACAGATGTTTGCAAACCGGGAGGGTTATTATGATTATACAGGAAGGCATGACAATCCAAAGGAAATTAGAGATATTATCCGATGCGGCAAAATATGATGTGGCATGTACCTCCAGCGGTGTGGACCGTAAGGGGACCGGCACCGGGATGGGTAACAGTCTTGCCTGTGGAATTTGTCATTCCTTTTCCGAAGACGGAAGATGTATTTCACTACTTAAGATTCTGTTTACAAATGAATGTATATTTGACTGTAAATACTGTATTAACCGCTCCTCTAATGATGTGGTCAGGGCTTCATTTACTCCCACTGAGGTCTGTGAGCTTACCATGGAATTTTATCGGAGAAACTATATCGAAGGGTTATTTTTAAGCTCCGGAATCATGGTAAGTCCAAACTATACGATGGAGCTTATTTTTGATGCATTGAGAATGCTTAGGGATGAGTATCAGTTTAGCGGATATATCCACTGTAAGACCATTCCCGGTACTGATCCGGCTTTGGTTGAGGCAATAGGCTGGTATGCAGACAGGATGAGTGTTAACCTTGAGCTTCCCACGGCCAGCAGTCTGAAACAGCTGGCACCTCATAAGAACAGGAAAAATATACTTAAGCCAATGCGTCAAATTCAACTAAGAAGGGAGAGTAACAGAGAGTATCTGGGCATATATGGTGGAATGAAATACCCCAATGAAATAAACAATGATACCGTCTATAACAAGGCATTCAGTAATTTCAATAACAGACTCAACAGACTACCTAAGTTATGTGATACGAAGAAGGATAATGATATAAATAATCTTATTACTTCCACTTCTGATATTACGCCTTACGTTAAGCCCCCGGTTACAAGAAGCAGATACGTTCCCGCAGGTCAGAGTACACAGTTGATTATCGGCGCTACAGACGAGAGTGATTACCACATTATGTCGGTATCCGAAGCATTATATGACGGTTTCGATTTGAAACGTGTATTTTACTCGGCTTTTATGAATGTTAATAACGACAGCAGTCTGCCATCCACACAAAATGGCCCGCCTCTTCTTCGGGAACACCGATTGTATCAGGCAGATTGGTTACTGAGGTTTTACGGATTCAGAATAAATGAGCTCTTAAGTGAGAGGACACCCAACTTCAATGTTTTGCTTGATCCTAAATGTGATTGGGCTCTTAGGAATCTGGATAAATTTCCTGTGGAGGTAAATAAGGCTGACTATTACACTCTGCTTAGGGTTCCGGGAATCGGAGTGAACTCTGCCCGAAGAATAATAACAGCACGAAAGAGTGCCACTCTTGATTTTAAGGACCTTAAGACATTGGGTATAGTCCTAAAGAGGGCGGTGTATTTTATTACCTGTAAAGGTAGTATGATGTATCCTATTAAGCTAAATGAGGATTTTATCACCAGAGAGCTGTTATCCGTTAAGGATAAGCTTCCCTTTGGCATAGAGAGAGATATTACCTATAAGCAGTTGTCCTTATTTGATGATGTCAGTTTTCATCCCGATGAAGAAGTCAAGGGCATGTTATTAGGAGGGGTGCAATGAATAATTTGAAAATATTTCAATGTGAAAACAGCATAGACGGTATATTTTCTGCAATTTACCAGGCTTGGAGTTCCGGTTATGGGCATGCTAATATAAGGATTGAAGAACAGAGTGAGAATGATAACTATACTAATATTACATTATTCTCAGATTATATTATTGTCAAAACAGACTTTGAACAGGCAATGAAGGTATCTCAATCAATCAAATCAAAAATTTCATTAGAAGCCTATGAAATGGTATGTAGGGTCGCCTTATCGAATTATCAGTCAAAAGGGGATCTTATATATCGGTTCCTTATTCTGGGGTTTCATGTCGGAAGCAAGGTGGTGGGATACTTAAGCAATGAAGTGGTAAATCGGGTATTTAAGCTGAACCGCTATGTCAATGGTGAAGCCCATCATATAATGGGGTTTTTGCGTTTCTCGGAGCAGGAGAATGGAATTTTGACGTCCGTAATACATCCTAAGAACAACATACTAACTTTAATCACTCCTCATTTTGCCGACAGACTCCCTATGGAAAGATTTGTTATTATTGACGGAAACAGGAATATATGCTCCCTTCATTTACCGGGAAGACCATGGGTTCTTGCAGAGGTTCCTAATATCAAATCGACATATCATGAGACAATAATGGACGATAACAATGATGAATATGAAGAGTTATGGAGGGTGTTTTTCGATAATATTGCCATTAAGGAGCGAATAAATCCGGGACTTCAGAGAAACAATCTTCCTATACGATTTAGACGAGATATGACGGAATTTATTCCTCGGGAAAATATTCAAATTTTATAAATTATATTTTTAACAGATTAATACAGGCTATGTGATAACAATGTATGATGTGAATATGTATAAATCATTTTATGCGTGGGATACTAAGCGAGTAAAAAGAAATTATTAAAAATTTAGGAGGAGTATTCATGAAAAAGAGATTAAGCATATTCATTGCCTTATGCTGTGTTATTATGATTACATTATCAGCATGTGCTGCAGATGACGGAAAGAAAAATAATGCCGACAAAAATAATAATACAACGAATAATAATACAGACATGAATGATAACACAACCGATGGAACAAATAACAATGGCACTACAGGAGGAAACAACGGTACTACCGGTGATACGACAGGCGGAACGAACGGTGTTAATAACGGAGGAACCAATAACAACGGTACCGGTAACGGCACGAGCAACGGGACAAATGGTGGCAACACGGGAGGAACCAACGGGAACCAATAACTAAAAGAATTCCGCAATACAATACAAAATCCTTTCGGTTATCCTATTCCGAAAGGATTTTATTTTGTGTTTTTAGGAGCACAGCTCTTACAAATACCTGTAATCTGTATCTGATGGTCTTTAATTATAAAGCCTTCTTTCTCAATATAATCTTCTATCTCTTTTAATGGACAAGAGGGTAAGTTATATATTTTTTTGCAGCCGTCACAAAGTATAAAGTGTTTATGCTCATCATCGCCCTTATAAAAGTAAAAAATTTCATTGTCTTTAAAATGGTATTTTTCAATAAGGTTCTGCTCAAGCAAAAGGTCTATATTTCTATATATAGTAGATTTTGCAATCCGTGGAAGCTCAAGGATAATTTTATTGTATAGCTCGTTAATCGATAACGGACGCTCGGATTCCTTTAATATAGATATTATAAGCTGCTTTTGCTTTGTGCTCCTTACCTTCATATACTCTCCCTCATTTACTGTTTCCGGTACCGACAGTATACATCTTTTTATTGACTGATTCAAGACCGATGTTATTTCGGGCATTTCGGTTAAGTATTTTTTCATATAATAGTCCGGTTAAGAACCATGCAGGAGCATAATCAAAGCGTATTACTCCTTTAATGTTATATTTTGCCTTACTGTAGTCCCAAGGACACGCTCTGTATTTCTTAAGAATGACACCGGTAATGTATTCTGTAAGATAGATTAATATCGCATATACACCTCCTCTTAATAGAGCGTTCCTTTTTTCTAATCTAGAGCAAATCGGTGTTAGGCAGGCGGCCAATCCGTATATAGGAAACATCCATATCGAAGTACGACAGGAGAGGGTTCTGTCATTTTTGCTCCAATTTTTTATAGAGGCCAAACCTGTCCAAAAGCATTCAAGGCACCATCCGCATAGACCGCAGGTTATAAAGTTTTTCAGGAAAGTCTTCTTCATAAGGCTATTATTTGCATAACTGATTTTTACTATGCTTTGATTACCGTATAATTTACCAGGACTCAGAAATACTATTTACATAAGTAATAATAAAATTCGAGTATGGCTTATTGAGTATAAATGTGACAGGAGGTGAAGGGTTGGCAAAGGCTGGAATGAGAAGACCGGATCCAAGAGAGCCCCATGGTACGGAGGGACATCAAAAAATGAATATTCCTAAGAATATTGTTGAGCCGGTTCCTGAAATACAGGGTAAGGCAAAGTCCGGTAAAAAGAAGGCAAATCCCATCCGAGAATAACAAATATGAATCAGAATAATAATGTAATTACATTTGAAGAAATATCAAGTCATCTGATGAATGATGAGCATCCCTCTGATTATTTCAACAGCTTAAGTGAAGAAGTGATTTCACAGTATCCCTTAAGTATGCTAAACAAGCTAAAGAAAGTAGAGCAATCCGCCAAATATCATCCGGAGGGAAATGTATGGAATCATACAATGATGGTATTGGATGAAGCTGCTCTGGTCAGGGAGCAAACCAATGATGATAGAGTATTCATGTGGGCGGCGCTGCTTCATGATATCGGAAAGCCTGATACCACAAGGAACAGGAAAGGAAGGATAACATCATATAATCACGATGCCGTAGGAGCTAAGCTGTGCTCAAAATTTCTTGAATTTTATACTGATGATGAGGTATTTATTAATAAAGTTGCCATGATGGTAAAATATCATATGCATATGCTATATGTGCTGAAAAATCTTCCTTTCGGAAACCGAATTAAAATGATAAGTGATACGGATATTCATGACCTGGCTCTTTTGTGTAGATGTGATCGTCTGGGTAGGATTGGGGCCGATAAAGAGGAAGAAACGAATAATTATTATGAATTTTTGAAACGGTGTCAGGTACCGCTATAAGTGTGAATAAACTTAGTTTGTTCACACTTTTCTGTATATTGAGGGCACTAAAAAATATGCTGGCTTTTTTAACACATCTATCATATAATAAAAACCGTATAATTATTTACTGGGAAACACCCGATATAATATCTGGAATGTAAAAGAGGTTTGAAAAATGACGGAGAACCATAAGTATATTATTACAAGAAAAGAAGCGCTGGCCGATTCGATCTATTTAATGGATATTAAAGCTCCAAGGGTGGCATCGCATTGCTATCCGGGGCAGTTTATCATACTTATTGCAGACGAAAAGGGTGAGCGTATACCCTTAACAATCTGTGATTATGACCGGGATATAGGTACTGTTACCATAGTGTTTCAGGCTTTGGGCAGTTCAACTAAATTATTGGCCGAATATGAGATCGGAGATGCGGTACGGGATTTTACCGGTCCGCTCGGACAGAAATCCGAACTGGTGAGCATGCCAAGTGATGAGCTGGCAAAGAAGAAGGTTCTTTTTGTTGCCGGTGGTGTGGGAGCGGCTCACGTATATCCACAGATAAAATGGATGAACCAAGATGGTTATAAGGCCGACTGCATCATAGGGGCAAGAAGCAGGGAGTTCGTCATACTCGAAGATAAAATCAGGCAATTCGCCGACAATGTATATATATCAACAGATGACGGTTCCTATGGCATCAAAGGAAATGTCAATGATGCCATAAAATATCTGGTCAAAGAACAGGGTATTCATTATGATATAATAGTAGCAATAGGTCCTATGATAATGATGAAGTATGTTTGTATACTTACAAAGGAGCTTGGTATAAAAACCATAGTAAGCATGAACCCAATAATGGTAGACGGAACAGGTATGTGTGGTGCATGCAGACTTACCATAGGTGGAGAGATTAAATTTGCCTGTGTCGACGGTCCGGAATTTGACGGACATCTGGTGAATTTTGATGAAGCAATGAACCGGCTTTCTATGTATAAAACAGAGGAAGGCAAAAGACAGCTACGGGCCCATGAGGGTGACACCCATCATCATAAGGGCTGCGAATGTCACAAAAATAGCTAATTACTAGGAGGAAAGTATAGTTTGGACGTTTTAAAGAAGGTTCCTGTAAATGAACAGGACCCGACGGTTAGGATAAATAATTTTGAGGAGGTATGTCTGGGTTATACAATAGATGAAGCAGTTGCAGAGGCAGCCCGCTGTATTCAATGTAAGAACCCAAAATGTGTTAAGGGATGTCCCGTATCGATAGATATACCCGGCTTTATTAAAGAAATTGTAAATAGAGATATTGTGGGAGCCTATAAGGTTATTAATAAATATTCTGCCCTACCTGCCATATGCGGAAGGGTATGTCCTCAGGAAACACAGTGTGAGCAGGTTTGCATCCGCGGAATAAAAGGTGATCCGGTTTCGATTGGAAAACTGGAGCGTTTTGCTGCCGATTGGGCAAGGGAGAGTAATATAAAGCCGAAGCCCCCGGAGAAGAAGAACGGAAGAAAGGTTGCTGTCATAGGTTCCGGCCCGGCCGGGCTGACCTGTGCTAAGGAAATGGCGGAGTTGGGCTATGATGTAACTATATTTGAAGCTCTTCATGAGCCAGGGGGAGTTCTGGTGTATGGAATACCTGAGTTTAGACTTCCCAAGGAATCAGTTGTAAGGCCTGAAATCGATAATTTAAGAGCACTGGGAGTAAGGATTGAAACTAATGTTATCGTCGGTAAATCCGTAACTATAGATGAGCTGATGGACGTGGAGGGCTTTGAGGCTGTATTTATTGGCACAGGTGCAGGATTACCAAAATTCATGGGTATACCCGGAGAGAATGCCAATGGAGTATTTTCAGCCAATGAATATCTCACAAGAAGCAATCTGATGAAGGCATTTGATGAAAGCTATGACACTCCAATCATCACGGGAAAGAAAGTTGCTGTTGTTGGCGGAGGCAACGTGGCTATGGACGCCGCAAGGACGGCGTTAAGACTTGGAGCTGACGTAACGATTGTATATAGAAGAAGTGAAGCAGAGCTTCCGGCAAGGATTGAAGAGGTTCACCATGCCAAGGAGGAGGGAATACACTTCCGGTTATTAACCAATCCTAAGGAAATCCTAGTCGATGACAAGGGATGGGTTAAGGGAATGCGCTGTATTAAAATGAAGCTTCAGGATCCGGATGAATCCGGCAGAAGAAGGCCTGTAGAAATTGAGGGCTCGGAATTCGTATTGGAGCTGGATACTGTAATAATGGCGCTTGGAACGAGTCCCAACCCTCTTATATCATCTACAACAAAGGGGCTTAAGACCGATAAATATGGCTGTATCGTTGCAGATGAGGTCACAGGCGTAACATCCAGAGAAGGGATATTTGCCGGTGGGGATGCTGTAACAGGTTCTGCTACGGTAATATTGGCTATGGGTGCCGGTAAAGCAGCTGCCAAAGCGATGAATCAATACTTATTATCAAAGGCTTCAAGATGAGTGGAGGGCATATGCGCGAATTACTAAAGAATCAGTCAATCATATTAATAATAGTATTAATGGCTATTCTGATACTATTATTACTGGTATTCGTATTTTATCGGTTAGGCAAGCTTAGGCGGATACTCGATGAAACCAACAGGGAATATATGTTGATAAGTAAGGAATACAAGGATTTGGAATCCGCTTATAAAGGAGCGATATCTTCTTATAATGAGCTTAATGCCCGTTATGAGGAGCTACATAAAAACAGAGAGAGTATCAGGAAGCTTGCTTATACAGACTATTTGACTGAGTTACCTAATCGAATTGCATTTATTGAAATGCTTGACAGTATCATGCTAACCCTTCGAACCGATGAGATTATAGGGATAATGGATATTGATCTGGATAATTTTAAAAATATTAATGATACCCTTGGGCATTCCTATGGCGATGAATTATTAATAGATGTTACTCATAGATTAAAGCAGGTTCTCGGTGAGAATGACTATCTTGCAAGAATCGGCGGAGATGAATTTGTAATACTTACGCAGAATTTAAAGGATATGGTTTCCTTTGAAGAGAGAATTAGGAAGGTTAGAAATGTATTCTCTTATCCGTTCATATTGTCCGGAAAGGAATATTTTGTAACCGTAAGTATAGGAGTTGCATTTGCACCGAAGGATGGTAAGACCGCACAGACATTAATCAAAAATGTGGATTCTGCAATGTATATGGCAAAGGCCAACGGAAAGAATAATTATGCATATTATGAAGATTCCCTCAATCAGTTACTCACGGACAAGATAGAGCTTCAGTCCGAGCTTAGAAAGGCTATTGAAAGAGAAGAGTTCATACTGTTCTATCAGGCTCAGATGGACATTACAGAGAAGAAGGTTGTGGGCTTCGAAGCATTAATCAGATGGAAACATCCTGATAAGGGATTATTGTATCCTAATGATTTTATATATCTTGCTGAGGAAACCGGTTTGATTGTGCCTATAGGGAAATGGGTGTTAAAAACAGCCTGTCTTCAATTGAAGGAATGGTCAGACAAGGGGTATAATAATATTAATATGGCGGTTAATCTTTCGGCGAGACAGTTTAAGGATAAGGATTTTGTTCAGATGGTGCTGGACACTATTAGTGAGACCGAGATTGACCCCAAGAGACTCAGCCTTGAGATAACGGAAACCGTTGCTTTAGAGGACCTGGAATATACGATTGCAACAATCAAGGAATTGAGGACTATAGGTGTCAGCTTCTCACTGGATGATTTCGGGACAGGCTACTCATCGATGAGCTACCTAAAACGTCTTCCTGTCAGCAATTTAAAGATAGATAAGAGCTTTTTAGATTCGGTTATGGAAGATACCAGTGATCAGAAAATAATACAGGCTATTATATGTCTGGCAATGAATCTAAATCTTCATGTTATTGCCGAAGGAGTGGAGAGTCCTGACCAGGAGCAATTTTTACAGGAATCCGATTGTAATTTTGCACAGGGCTTCTTATACAGTAAACCGGTACCAAAGGAAAAGGCTGAAGAATTCTTAGAAGGTTTAGGGCTCTAGGGTGATGTATGGTGAAAGGACTATGTCTTAAGAATATATTTATTGCACTTCAGGTGCTTTTATATGGTGCTTTTCTCACTTTGGATTTATTAGGCGAGAGAATAACCATGTCAAACAGCATTAAATTTGCCGTCGTAGTCCTTTGTTTTATGTATATAGCTATCCGAGGGTATAATAAACGTAGCAGAGAATTTATTTATCTCTTTAGCGCTATGCTTTTTACCCTTATATCGGATATTTTTATTCTGTTGTCGGATTATTATCTTTATGGGGTGATAACCTTTATAATTGCTCAGCAGCTTTATGGTGCCCGAATAACAGAGCTTTTTAACCCAATCAGTAAACTGAAAGATGTGTGCTTAAGGCTATTGTATCAGATAGCCTTAGGCATTTTATTATGTATGTTATTGAATTTTCTGAATGTGAATACGGATGCCCTGTTAACAGTTAGTGTATTTTATTTCATCAGTATATGTACCAATGTTGTGAGAAGTATAAAGCTGTCATTACATTATAGTAATAAAAGAGGTATCAGGTGTTTTGCCGTAGGTTTTTTATTGTTCCTACTATGCGACATAAATGTGGGACTGTTTAATTTGTCCGGTTTTCTGTCTGTAGGTCCTGTATATGACATTATATATGGCATATCGTCCATACTTATGTGGACGTTTTATGCACCTTCACAGGTTTTGATAGCTCTAAGTGTTGACACAGACTGATAAAATACACAAAAATCGGAGAAAACATTATGTAAAAAGATGTAAATAAATGCTTGCATATGGTATTTCCGTGTGATATAATTTTAATAAATCTAAAGGTCTATTTCATTTCATTTTATTTTTTCTTTTAATCTTTTTTTATCCAAGAATCACACTAATTTCATAAGGAGGAATGTCTTACATGTTAGCAGTAAAAGAGGAATTACTGGATTATGCATCATTTGTCAGCTTTGTCAGAAATATGGTTTCAGAAAGAATGGGGGAGGGATACAGTATTAAACTGTTCAAGGTGATGAAGAATAATTCCCTTGAACTGGACAGTCTGGTCGTGCTAAAGGAGGGAAGAAATTTTGCTCCTAATATTTATCTGAATGCTTATTATGATTCCTATATAGCCGGCACGGATGTGATAGAAATCGTCGATCGAATATGTATGATATATGATCATTGTTCGATACCAATCGTTCAGGAGGATTTTGAATATACCCTGGAGCATATGAGGCCTTACATATTTTTTCGTCTGGTTAGTCTGGAGAGAAATAAAAAGCTACTTTCAGAAGTCCCGCATACTGAATTTCTTGATCTTGCTGTTACCTTCCATTGTCTTGTACGCAGTGAGGAGGAGGGTATAGGAACCATTCGTATTACCAAAGAACATATGAATCTATGGAACATATCTTTAAATGAGCTTAAGGAGCTGGCGTATAATAATACGATAAGGCTCTTCCCGCCTGTAATCAGAACCATGGAGGAGGTAATCAGAAGTCTATTGCAAAGCGATGAGATGAATGGCGTGGATTTTGATTATGTGAAGCCTGAAGATGAGGCATATCCCATGTATATACTTACCAATGAAAAAGGAATAAACGGAGCATCCTGCCTCATGTATAAGGATGTGATAAGAGATTTCGCAAGGGATATAAAATCAGATATTTACATATTACCCAGCAGTATACACGAAATAATACTAATACCCATGGAAAGCACCGATGATAAGGAGCATCTTCAAAGGATGGTTGTCGAAATAAATGCATCTCAGGTTCCCCCCGAGGAGGTGTTGTCGGACCGTGTATATACATATTCATTAGCACAGGATGCAATTACACTATGATTGATATGTCATTGAATGTCACCTAAATTTTCCTTAATAAAAAAATAATAAATAAGACAGCACAATTTGTTAAATAATATACTTTTTATTATTTCAATATTATATATAATGTGATATAATAATGAATTGACGAATAAAAACATAATTTTGAGGAGATAATCCTCAGTTTTGTTTGTATTAAATTTAAGGAGGACATTTCAATGGCAAGGAAAATGAAGACAATGGATGGAAATACTGCAGCCGCACATGTCTCGTATGCATTTACAGATGTTGCAGCTATCTATCCTATAACCCCTAGCTCAGTTATGGCCGAAGTGACTGACGTATGGTCAGCACAAGGCAGGAAGAACATATTTGGTCAGGAGGTTAAAGTTGTTGAGATGCAGTCTGAGGCAGGCGCAGCAGGTACGGTTCACGGATCATTGGCAGCCGGTGCATTAACAACTACTTATACTGCATCACAGGGTTTATTATTGATGATACCGAATCTTTATAAAATCGCTGGTGAGCTACTTCCGGGTGTGTTTCACGTATCAGCCCGTGCTTTAGCCAGCCATGCATTATCTATATTTGGTGATCATTCGGATGTATATGCATGCCGTCAGACAGGTGCAGCGATGCTTTGCAGCAGCAATCCTCAGGAAGTTATGGATTTAGGAGCCGTAGCACATCTGGCAGCTATAAAGGGAAGATTACCTTTTATACATTTCTTTGATGGTTTTAGAACTTCCCATGAAATTCAAAAGATAGAAACATGGGATTATGAGGATTTAAAGGATTTAGCTGATATGGATGCTATTGATGAATTCAGACGCAGATCATTAAATCCTGAGCGTCCGGTTCTACGCGGTTCAGCACAGAATCCCGATGTATTCTTCCAGGCAAGGGAAGCATGCAATACATACTACGATAAGCTCCCCGAAATCGTAGAAGAGTATATGGACAAGATTAACGCTAAGATCGGTACCGATTATAAGCTCTTCAACTACTATGGAGCCGATGATGCAGAGCAGATAATTATAGCAATGGGATCTGTAAGTGACACTATTGAGGAGACAATCGATTATCTGAATGCCAACGGACAGAAGGTTGGTCTTGTAAAGGTACGCTTATACAGACCCTTCAGAGCAGACCGCTTAATTTCTGCTATACCTTCCACAGTGAAGAAAATATCCGTTCTCGACAGAACTAAGGAGCCCGGATCTTTAGCCGAGCCTTTATATCTGGATGTTGTTGCGGCATTAAAGGGCACTGAATTTGAAAATGTTCCTGTATATAGCGGTCGTTATGGTCTTGGTTCTAAGGACACAACACCTGCACAGATTATGGCAGTGTATAAGAATACAGAGAAGAAGACATTTACCATAGGAATTAAGGATGATGTAACAAATCTATCTCTTGATTTAGAGGACAGCGTAACAACTATTCCCGATGGTACAATATGCTGTAAATTCTGGGGTCTTGGAGCAGACGGTACAGTAGGTGCCAACAAGAACTCCATTAAGATTATCGGCGACCATACAGATATGTATGTTCAAGCATATTTTGATTATGACTCAAAGAAATCAGGCGGTGTTACAATGTCTCATCTGAGATTCGGTAAGAAGCCTATTAAATCCACTTACTTAATAAGTGAAGCCAATTTCGTAGCATGTCATAATCCTTCCTATGTAAGAAAGTATAACATGGTTCAGGAAATCAAAGACGGTGGTACATTCTTGCTTAACTGTAGTTGGGATTTAGATGAATTAGAGAAGCATCTGCCGGGACAGGTTAAGCGTCATTTGGCTACCAATAACATTAAGCTCTATACTATCGATGGTATCAATATAGGTAAGGAAATTGGTCTTGGTGGCCGTATAAACACTATTCTTCAGGCTGCATTCTTTAAGCTGGCTAATATCATTCCTGTAGATGAAGCCGTTAAGTATATGAAGGATGCCGCAACTGCTTCATATGGCAGAAAAGGTGAAGCTGTGGTAAAAATGAACCATGATGCTATTGATCGTGGTATTACTGATGTAAAGGAAATCAAGGTTCCCGAGCATTGGAAAGATGCAAAGGATGAGGAGCTTCATGTTAAGGTTACAGATGGAAGAAAGGAAGTAGTCGACTTCGTTAACAATATACTTACACCTGTGAATGCACAGCGTGGTAACGAGCTTCCCGTATCTGCTTTCGTAGATAATGCCGACGGTACTCTTCCTCAGGGTACTTCAGCATATGAGAAGCGTGGTATTGCTGTTGACGTTCCTAACTGGATTCCTGAAAACTGTATCCAGTGTAACTTCTGTTCCTATGTATGTCCTCATGCTGTAATTCGTCCCGTTGCCATGACACAGGAAGAAGCCGATAAGGCTCCTGAGGGAATGAAGAGGACGAAGATGACGGGTATGCCCGATATGGAATTTGCAATTACCGTATCAGTACTTGACTGCACCGGTTGTGGATCCTGTGCTAATGTATGTCCCGGAAGAAAGGGCGAAAAGGCACTTGTTATGACTCCGTTAGAAGAGAAGCTCGAAGAGCAGAAGAGCTTTGATTATGGATTCTCTCTTGATGAGAAACCTGAGGTTAGCGAGAAGTTCAAGGATATTACCGTTAAGGGAAGCCAGTTCAAGCAGCCTCTATTAGAGTTCTCCGGTGCTTGTGCAGGCTGTGGAGAGACACCTTACGCTAAGCTGGTAACACAGCTATTCGGAGAGAGAATGCTTATAGCTAACGCAACCGGATGTACATCAATCTGGGGCGGCTCGATGCCTTCCACACCTTATACGGCTTCTAAGAGCGGAAGAGGACCTGCTTGGGCTAACTCACTGTTTGAGGATAATGCAGAGTATGGCTATGGTATGATGCTAGCACAGCAGACATTAAGAGCCAGATTAAAGGGTAAGGTGGAAGAGCTTGTTGCAACAACTTCCAATGAGGAAGTAAAAGCAGCGGCTGAGAGATATCTTGATACCTATGATAACGGCCGTGAGAATTCCGGTGCTACTATGGCTTTAGTAAGAGCATTGGAGTCTTGTGGATGCGAGGCATGTAAGGATATCCTAAAGGATAAGGAATTCCTATCCAAGAAATCACAGTGGATTTTTGGTGGTGACGGATGGGCTTATGATATCGGCTTTGGCGGTTTAGACCATGTTATTGCCAGCGGACAGGATGTTAATATCCTTGTATTCGATACCGAAGTATATTCCAATACAGGAGGACAATCCTCCAAGTCAACTCCTACCGGTGCGATCGCACAGTTTGCAGCAGCAGGTAAGGAGGTTAAGAAGAAGGATCTGGCACAGATTGCCATGAGCTACGGCTATGTATATGTTGCTCAGATAGCAATGGGTGCAGATTATAATCAGACTATGAAAGCATTAGTCGAGGCCGAAAGCTATAACGGACCTTCCATCATAATCGCTTATTCTCCTTGTATCAATCACGGAATCAGAGGTGGAATGGGAACGGCTCAGACCGAAGAGAAGAATGCTGTTCTTTCAGGCTACTGGTACAATTTCCGCTACGATCCAAGATTAATTGCAGAAGGAAAGAATCCATTCCAGCTTGACAGTAAGGCTCCGTCACAAAGCTATCAGGATTTCATCAAGAATGAAGTTCGCTTTAGCTCACTCATTCGTCAGAATCCTGAAAGGGCTAAGGAGTTGTTCGAGAGGGCCGAGAAACAATCAGTTGCTAAATACGAACACCTTAAGAGACTGGAAGCATTATATTCTGTAAATGAACAGAGCGAATAGAAATAAATAATTTAATAAAACCAGTGTATAGATTAGGGGTACACGGCGTAAGCTGTGTACCCCTACTATTTTTTAATAAGTTTTTATTTAGTAATTACCTAGATTGAATTAGAGGCTTTTACATGTTAAGATGCAAATATCATTAATAATAAGTATAGCGAGGGAAAATCATGAAAAAATACAGTACGGTATTACTCGATGCAGATGATACAATATTCGATTTTACAGCCTGTGAAGGAGAGGCGTTAAGGCTTGCCTTTGACAAATATGGATTTCAATTAAATGAAAATATAAGAAAAGCCTATACTATGATTAATAAGGATTTATGGGAGCAATTTGAGAAGGGCTTAATAGACAAGGCTACTGTTATAAATCGAAGGTTTAGAATATTATTCGACCGATTCGAAATAAAGGGAAATAAGGATGGATTTGAAGAGGTATATCAGGAATTTATGGGGATGCAGCATATTTTTATTGATGGTGCAGAGCAGATTATAGAATACCTCTATAAAAGGTATGATTTGTATATAGTGACAAATGGAGTAACCAAAACACAGCGTAGAAGAATCCGTGAATCGGGTATAGAACCCTTTATCAGGAGAATATTCGTATCAGAGGAGGCAGGCTATCAAAAGCCCATGAAGGAATATTTTGATTATTGTTTTGAAAGAATAGAGAACGCGAACAGAGATGAGACTATAATTATCGGAGATTCTCTGTCATCTGATATAAAGGGAGGTAACAATGCCGGAATTACCACATGCTGGTTTAATCCTAAATCCTTAATAAATACCACCGATTCGAAGGTAGATATTGAGATTAAGAGTCTGGACGAATTATACGAGATATTATAAGGTAGGATTATTACAGAAATCCCCAATGGCATATGCTTTACTCGGAACTGTTTAATGGCATAAATCGTCAAACATATGAGAATAAAGTATATAATTTTCATGGCTTTGATTTGATATAAGGAGGGATATCATGAGGAAAATCGTATTTATTATCCTATTGTTTATAATTACAGGAAGTGGCTTCATTGGGTGTAGTAGGGATGCACATACTGATGATGATGCTTATAATAAGGTGTTCGAAGCCGAGGTTATCGTATCTGATGATGCATTGCTTATAACCCCGGATAAGGATACCTTTGAATACTCATCCTCTGACAGAATATCAGTAGCATTAAGGGATGACGATGGGACAGTCGATTCTTTAAAGCCCGGTGACAGAATAAAGGTAACCTATAATGGCATAATCGCGGAATCATATCCTGCCCAGATTACCGCTGATAAGATTGAGCTCATAGGACGAAATTATATTATTGACGGTTTTATAGCTTTGATTGATGACATATATCAAGAGGACACTGCTTTGAATGACAGTATTGCTATGATTGCCTTTGATACCACTGAATGGACTATGTTTTCTGAGATCGAAAAGGAAATTATATTGGCTATAGCAGGTGAGAAATACGGTTTGGAAATATTAGTGGGTACATTCGAGGAATTAGCCGAGCAGGGACTAATTGATAAGGATAATTTGTATTTTGAAAACGGTATTCTTATAGAGATAAAGGATATAGAAATAAATGAGAATAAAAATAATATAGAGTGCTCCATAAAAAAATGGAGAAGTGGAATCGGTGCAATAGGCTGGGATGCAAAGGCAAAGCTTAATAAGACCACATGGAAGATAACAAGGGATGGAATGTGGATAAGTTAAACAGTTATTTCACATTTATTGTTAATAATACCAAAATGTGTTATACTGTGTTAAGCGGTTTAAATTCGCCATAATTGCTTTTACTGAACGGTGATTGATATGCCAAATAACAGACTTAAGACTCGATATATAATTATTCTTCTGGTTTTTATAGGACTTTTCCTTGGACTATATTTGTTTGTATTGCATAAGAATTCTAAGAAGGATTTATCTTCTGCCTTATCTGAAGGTGAGATTCTTATTGATTACACAATTGATGAAACAACAGCCTATACACTAATTAATAGGAATGGAACAGAGGAGTATGGAGACTTATTTGCAGTCTTTGAGGCAGAAGGTAATACATGGAAAAGGGTATATGAAAATGATTTTAAGAATTTAATGCCCTGGAAAATTGATTTGGCCGATATAGACGGAGACGATTTTCCGGAAATCATGATAGCACTTCGAAAAGCCACCCCATTTGATAAGGAAATAAAAAACCGGATGTTCATATTTAATTATCAGAACGGTATTCTGTCCAGAAAGTGGACCGGTTCAAAGATTGCAGGTATATGGAGAGAGTTTTATGTCATGGATTTGTTTTCTGCGCCCGGACATGAACTGGTATTTATAGAGCAAACCGAGGACGATACGGAAAAGATCAGTGTATACTCCTGGTTTAACTTTGGTTTTTTTATGTTAGCAGACAGTAACACATACCCAAAGATTCAGTCTGTGTCTATGCATGATAAGAACCATATTAAAATTATTTACATAGAAGATGAACATGAAGTAGAACTGATTTTAATAGCGGCAAATGGCAAGCTATTGCCTAAAATAGAAGTACATACAGAATAAATGATATAAAATTAAGGGGAGGTAAGAGTCATGAAGAAATGGATGTCAGTTATTCTTTGTATTTGTCTGCTTATTACAGGCTGTAGCAAAGGAAGTAACCAGGAGTCTGTTGATGAAACAGCAGATAACACAAATGAGGGGCAAGAGGTTTCCAATGTGGAGGATGAAACCGACGACAAGACCGATGTGGATGAGACAGTTATAAAGGATGATAGTATTATTCCTGATGAACCACAGGTTCTTAGATTGAATAAGGAATGGAGTGTCGTTACACAGGTTGGAATAAGTCAGCCTGATTTTATAATGCCTGCCTTTGAGGCCAAAGTAGACCCATATGTGATAGAAAAGGATCTGTCAAACATAGAGAACATTCAGTATTTTACCGGATTTACCGATGAACAGAAGGAGATGCTTTCCACGAACGGATTCGTTGTTTTGCCGGGCACGAACACCAGAATGCACTATATATATGATGTTAATGAGTATCTGAAGGTGCCGAATTTTATTACGTCTGATTCGGTTCTGCATATTTACCATCAGTTCTTTGACAAGTCATTGATGCATATTGAATCCGAATATTTATATAACTACATGGATATTCTTACAAATCAAATGTTAGACAAGTCTATTCGTATGATGGATATCTTGGAGGATGAGAAGCTGAAGGGCCTGCAGGAAAAGAATCTCATATATTTTCTTGTGGCAAGAATGGTTATGTTAAATACCACGGATATCGATGTTAAGGTAAGTGAGGAGCATCTTAATATTGCAAAGCAGGAGTATAATCTGATAGAAGAGGCAGATGGATTTACAGATTCACCGTTATTTGGATTTGACCTGGATTATTCTCAGTTTACCGTAAGAGGACATTATACCAGAAATGAGAAGTTGGGACGTTTCTTTAAAGCCATGATATGGTTTGGCACAGCACCACTTCCCTTTACCGATGATGATGGAAACATTCTATTGGACAATGTTTTTCAAGCCTTATTGATGTCATATACCACCTTCTTGGATTCGGAATTTATCTGCGACGCAGAGCTTTGGAATAATATTTATCAGCCCACCAAGCAATATGTAGGTGAATCTGATGATATACATGTATTTATGATGAACGGATTAAGGCTGGAGGTATTTGGCGAGAACGATGACCCGAATATTTTTAATGATGGGGAATATTATGACAGACTGGTTCAAGCGGTGAAGGATTTGCCTGAGCCTAAGATTCAGGGTAAATTTATAAAGGATTCGGATTTAATAGATGATCCAATAACGACTCCTACAGTAAAGCAATTCAGATATATGGGACAGCGTTATATTATGGACAGCTATATTATGCAGGAGCTTATAATACCAATCCTTAGGCCAATGCCTTCGGCCCTTGATGTTATGGGTGTACTTGGCAGCAGTACTGCGGAAGATCTTATGATGAATCATTATAAACCACAGGATATGTGGCCTGAGTATACTGAGAAATATTATAAATTAAAAGAAGAAGTATCAGAATATGATGTGGATATTTGGGGTGAGAATCTCTATAATGGATGGCTCTGGGTAATTAAAGAGAATCTGACCGAGTATGATGAAGATTCGGGTATGCCGTATTTTATGACCAATGAGGCATGGAGGGCCAAATCACTAAGTACCAGCATCGGAAGCTATACCGAGCTTAAACATGATACTGTATTGTATGGAAAGCAAGCGGCCGCCGAGGGAGGTAATGGAGTAATATACAAAAATCATTATCATTATGTGGAGCCCAATGTATATCTCTACAGTAAGCTACTTTATCTGACCGAATATACCATGGCTGTGTTGAGAGAGAGGAATATGCTGGAAAACAACATAGAGCGGGGAGCCACCTATTATCAGGAACTTCTTCAGTTTCTTATAGAATGTAGCATTAAGGAGTTGCAAAATGAGATGCTGACAGAGGAAGAATATAACAGGCTTCTATACTATGGTGCCAATATGGAGAATATTATTAATTACTTTATATATGCGACAGCAGATAATTATGAGTCGATGGAAATGGCGGATATGCTTGTAACGGATATTGCAACCAATCCGGGAGCTTATCTAACCTTAGGAACCGGCTTCTTTGACTATATCTATGTGGTTATACCGGTTGACGGCAAGCTGTATCTATCCAGAGGTGCGGTTTACAGTACCTATGAATTTATCAGCAGCGAACGTCTTACAGATGAGGACTGGTGGGCGCTTAACGGTTTGACTATTGAGGAAAATGAATATATAACCTATCTGGCACAGACTGAGCCTTCAGAAGCTCTCCCTGCTCAGCCTGAGTGGGTTAGCAGATTTAAATCTTTCGAAAATAATGTCATAGTCGAACAGATAGATGTAGAATGGGAATGGGCGCAATAGTGCACCTGACTGGATTCGAACCAGCGGCCTTTCGCTCCGGAGGCGAACGCTCTATCCACTGAGCTACAGGTGCGGACTAAATTATTCATCTCGAACAGTATAAACTAAATGCATGATAAAGTAAAGATTTGATTGATGCTAAAATGTTACAAAAATGTTAAATGTGTTACAGAAAAGTTAATAATAGTCTTGACTTATGATTAGCAGTTTGTTAAAATACCTATATCACAACTAGATGTTATTAGTGCATGAAAAGGAGATAATCCTACTATGAAATTAAAGTATAAGAAAATAATACTGTTAACAACCTTATGTACTATGGGTATAGGGCTGCTAACATTATCGATAAGTCAGGGAAGTCCAAAAGCACAGGAGAAGAATAGTACCGGTAAGCACGTAGTAGCAGAAGCAGAGGAGGGCGATGCGGATTCGTTAACCATGTCCGCAATGGCTGACACCATGGATGATAATGAAGACGAATCAGCTACACCGGTTCCGACATTATCTCCGACTCCAATACCGACGCCTACACCGATTCCTATATATCCATTAGAGGAGATGGAGGGCTTGGATGCATTTATCGAGGAATTCTATATTGCTAAAACCGCAATCGATATGGATAAATTGAAATCTCTTTATATTAATCCTGACAGGGTCGAAAGCAGAGAGCAGATTCAGAAGATGGTCCAATATATTGAGGATTACAGGAATGTAAAGACTTATACTAAAAAAAGCTTTGAAGAAGGGGCTTATATTGTATATGCTTATCACGAGATTAAGTTCTCCGGCATCAATACCCTTGCTCCGGGTTTATCAAAGTTCTATATTATAACAGATGATGACGGTAACTTTAAGATTGTAAGCGATATGACTCCTGAGGTAGAGGAATACTTCATTGCAAGAGACGGAGACGAGGATGTAATGGAATTAATCAACAGTACCAATGCCAAGGGTGAGGAAGCTAAGGCTAAGGATGAGGATTTAATGGTATTTTGGAACGGTTTAGACGAGCTTTCAAAGGGTACCGAGAATCAGTCTGAACAGGACGATTGATTAAGCAAAACCGTAATTTATATATTATTTTATTAAAGGCTGTTTTGATTATAAAACAGCCTTTTTAGTAGACTAAATGTTTAAAATAATATATAATTACCTCGAATCGGATGCCGGGAGAAAATGAAAGAAAAGGTAGTGTGATAATGAGCAATGCTGATAACGGAATCAGAATAAATAAATATTTGAGCGAGGCAGGAGTATGTTCAAGAAGAGAGGCAGACAGGTATATTATTGAAGGCAAAGTAAAGATTGATGGTGTAATCGCCGAGATAGGTTCCCGGGTAAAACCCGGAAGCAGAGTAACCTTTAACGGGAAGCCTGTTAAGAGCAAAGATAAAAGGGTATTAATCGCCTTTAATAAACCGGCAGGCATAGTATGTACCACATCCCAAAAGGAACCTGATAACATCGTGGATTTTATCAATTTTCCTACCAGGATATATCCAATCGGCAGGTTGGACAAAGAATCTGAAGGACTTATACTGCTCACGAATGACGGGAGTATAGTCAATAGTAT
Organism: Clostridiales bacterium; assembly: GCA_012523775.1. Classification (GTDB taxonomy): domain Bacteria; phylum Bacillota; class Clostridia; order Lachnospirales; family Lachnospiraceae; genus Mobilitalea. The sequence goes on from JAAYTK010000058.1 coordinate 32,635, forward strand.
CCTTAGGGCGAGATATGGTCATGAAAAGGAATATATAGTTACAGTAAATAAGGAGATTACCGATGATTTTGTAAGAAGGATGTCGGAGGGTGTTCCGATACTTGATACCGTGACAAAGCCCTGCAAGATAATCGTGATTAATAAATATAGCTTTAGAATTATCCTGTCCCAGGGCCTGAACAGGCAGATCAGACGAATGTGTGAATATTTGGGATACAGGGTTGTCAGGCTGGTACGAATTCGCATAATGAATATTACTCTTGGTAATCTAAAGAGTGGTGCATGGAGAAATATTACCGGCAAAGAGTTAGAGGAGCTTAACAGATTAATCGGTGATAATAAAGATTAAATTTTGTTTATTTGTACCATCGTATGGTAAAGTACTGTGATATAATTATTATGATTTAATTGAGATATTATTAAAATACTAAGCATAATATTTAGATTGAAAGGCTCAGGTGATAAACATATGGATGTAAGGCAGGAAATCGAGGAATTACGGGAGTTGATAAGATATCATAATGACAGATATTACAATCAGGATGATCCTGAGATTTCTGACTATGAATATGATCAGCTTACTTTAAAGCTTAGAAAGCTTGAGGAAGAGTATCCTGAGCTTATAACAGCCGATTCCCCTACACAAAAGGTAGGAGGAGTAGCAAAAAGAGAAGCAGGAGTCCTTGTGGAGCATAGAGTGCCCATGCTCAGTCTACAGGATGTGTTTTCAAAGGAAGAGGTATATAGCTTCGTCGAGAGAATACTTAAGGAAAGAGAGGACACGGTATTCGTTGTCGAAAGAAAGATTGACGGATTATCCGTGTCATTACGTTATCAGGATGGACAGCTGGTTATGGGTGTTACCAGAGGTGACGGTATTAATTACGGTGAGGATGTCACTCAAAATATCAGAATGATTAAGGATGCCATAACCACATTGAAGGACCCCGTACCCTACATTGAGCTTAGGGGCGAGGTATATATGAAGTCCGAGGATTTTAATGCAGTGAATGAAAAGCTCGAAGCCGAGGGTAAAAAGACATTTGCCAATCCCAGAAACTGTGCTGCGGGGACCCTAAGACAGCTGGATCCACGGGTAGTTAAGGAAAGGAAGCTTTCTTTATTCGTATTTAATGTTCAGGATACTAAGGGCATCTCATTTAGCCTGCATTCTGAAAGTCTGGAATGGCTAAAAAAGCAGGGTATTAAAGTAAGCGAAGACTACAAGATATGCAGAACCGCCGATGAGGTATGGGAAGCCATAACAGAAATAGGAGAATCCAGAGGAAGTTATGCCTATGATATAGACGGTGCAGTCGTAAAGGTAGACAGTCTTGCAGACAGAGAGTATTTTGGATCAACCTCAAAGGTGCCAAGATGGGCGATAGCTTACAAATATCCTCCTGAAGAAAAGGAGACTGTTCTGAGAGATATTCGGCTTTCAGTCGGCAGGACAGGTAGAATCACTCCGACTGCCATATTTGATCCCATACGTCTATGCGGAACTAATGTTGAGAGGGCAACTCTTCATAATCAGGATAGAATTGACGAGCTGGATGTTAGAATCGGAGATACCATAGTAGTCAGAAAGGCGGGAGAAATTATTCCCGAGGTTCTATCGGTAGTGAAGGATAAGCGGCCTAAGGAAGCCGCTCCATACAAAATACCCATGGAATGTCCGTCCTGTGGCAGCCCTGCTGTAAGAGACGACAATACTGCAGATATAAGATGTAATAATTTAAATTGTCCCGCACAGCTTACGCAGCATATTCTGAATTTTGTCGGAAGAAATGCAATGGACATAAAGGGCTTTGGTGAAGCATATATCGAAGCCCTTGTGAGAGAAGGCTATGTGAAGGATATTGCCGATATATATTATTTGGGCAGATATAGGGATGAGATGATCGAAAAAGGACTGATAGGGAAGGAAAAAAATACCGACAAGCTTCTGACAGCAATAGAAAGGAGCAAGGATAATGATATTGACCGTCTGATTACCGGCTTTGGAATCCGTAATATCGGCAGACAGGCTGCCACCGAGCTAATGAATTCCTTTAAATCAATTCATCGCTTGAAGGAGGCTTCCTACGAAGAGCTTGTTAAAGTTAAGGATATGGGTGAAATAAGTGCCGGAGCCGTTTTGGATTTCTTCTCAAACCCTGACAATCAGGATATTCTGTCCAGACTTGAACAGGCCGGTGTGAATTTTGAATCGGTAAAGGATGAAAAGGCCATGGACGGAGCATTATCCGGTCTTACATTTGTCATAACAGGTACACTGCCGTCTATGGGCAGAACACAGATGGAAGAATTGGTGAAGAGTCATGGAGGCAGAGTGTCCGGCAGCGTATCTAAGAATACTGATTACCTTATAGCCGGTGATAATGCCGGCAGCAAGCTCACTAAGGCGCAGCAGCTTGGTATTAAAATCATATCTGAGGATGAAATGCTTAAGATGATTGAATCAGCATAATACTAAGGTTTTTACAAAACATAATTAGTACAGAAATGACAAATAATGCAAAAAAACGGTTGATTTATTCATATAACCATGATATTATTAAATTTGACTTTCTAAAAAGGACGAAGATGGTGGTAATATGCCTATAAAGATACAGAGTGATTTACCTGCAAAAAAGATTTTAGAGGACGAGAATATATTCGTAATGGATGAATATAGAGCACTTCATCAGGATATACGTCCGCTACAGATTGCGATATTAAATTTAATGCCTAATAAAGAGGACACAGAGGTGCAATTACTTCGAAGTCTGTCCAATACGCCGTTACAGGTGGATATAACCTTTCTAACTACAGGTACTTATGTAGGAAAGAATACGCCCACAAGTCACCTTGACCAGTTTTATCTGACGTGTGATGAAGTATTTAACCGCAAATTTGACGGTCTGATTATTACCGGAGCACCTGTTGAATTAATGGAATTCGAGGAAGTAACATATTGGGATGAGTTGGTTAGAATAATGGAATGGTCAAAAACCCATGTTACCTCCACTCTGCATATATGCTGGGGAGCACAGGCAGGGCTTTATCATCATTATGGAATTGAGAAAAGGGTGCTCGATAAGAAATTGTTCGGAATATTTGAACATAAGGTTCTCAAGCGTCGGACTCCCTTGGTAAGAGGATTTGATGATTATTTTTATGCTCCTCATTCAAGATATACGACAGTATCAAAGGACGATATATTAAAACATGATGATTTAGTGATTCTTGCTGAATCCGATGAAGCAGGGGTATTTATCGTATTGGCACAGAATGGCAAACAGATTTATGTCATGGGTCATCCGGAGTATGACAGGGTATCCTTGGATCAGGAATATAAGAGGGATATTAACAGAGGATTGAATACAGATCTTCCTGTAAATTATTATCCGTCAGACGCTGCCGGTAAGCGTCCTTATCTAACCTGGAGAGCCCATGCCAATGCTATGTATACAAATTGGCTGAATTATTACGTATATCAAGTGACACCTTACGAGCTTTAGACCACATAGGATGTAATTAAGGTACATTGTTTCTGCTATACTGTGGGGGATAGTATCATGAAAGTGTACAGGTTTTTACAAAACAATCCGACATTTTCTTTAATATTTGTAATTGTATCGGTATGCTTATGTGTAATTTTATTTAGTGTGTTTTTATATTTTAAGCTTGAAAACGATAAAAAACTAACTAATTCAGCAATTGAACTTAACAGAATTACAAACAGTATACGGGCGGGGTTGGTTCATTTCAGTCTAAACGATACATGCAGCATTCTTTATGCAAGTAAAGGATTTTTTGAGCTGTTGGGATATACTAAAAAAGAGGCCCGGGAGGAGAATAAATTCAGTATTATTGATTTTGTTCATTCTAAGGACAGGGACTCTTTTTGGTTACGAATCCAGGATATTGAGGAGGATGCATTTAGCTTTGAGGTTCGTCTCCTGAAAAAGGACGGCAATGTTATATATGTATTAATAAGTGGGAACTGTGTCACTTCTAAGGACGGCAATCAGTCTGTATCTGCCGTATTTGTCGATATTACGGAGCAAAAGAGAATGCAGGAGATGCTTAGGATGGACAGGGAGCGTTACAGAATAGCCTCTGAAATTTCTCATGATGTGCTGTTTGAGTATTATGTGGATATTGACAAAATGGTTTTTACTGATAAGTATTTAGAATTATACGGAAGATATCCGGTTATTGCTAATTATGTCAAGGAGTGCTATGGTCGTAAGGACTATGTGCATCCCGATGATTATGGCATATATCTGGAATTCTGTAGGATGCTGTCTTCAGGCAGTGAATTGGTTGATGCGGAGTTTCGATTTAAGGACCGACATAATAATTATATATGGTGTCAGCTAATAGGTAAGACTATGTACAATGAAGAGAATAAGCCAATTCGCGTTATAGGTAAGATGGTTAATATTGATTACCAGAAGCGGGAGTTGGATTCACTGGAATATAAGGCAACAAGGGATCCTTTAACAGGAGTATATAACAGAGAAGTAACTATTAAGAAGATTGAGAAATATATTAATGGTAATAAAAACGGAAAGCATGTATTGATGTTCATCGATTTTGATGATTTTAAGAAGGTCAATGACAACCATGGGCACCTTCTTGGCGATAAGGTTCTTACCCATGTAATAAAGAGCATCAAAGGAGTGTTTACAGAGGGTGAGATTATAGGCAGAATCGGAGGTGATGAGTTCGTGGTGTTTATGGGCAACATTGAGGATGATGAAGCAGCCCTACATAAAGCAAAGGCTCTTATAGAAGCATTAAGTACAGCCTATGTGGATGGCTACTGTCATATCTCAATCTCGGGTAGTGTAGGTATAGCCTCTTACCCTCAAGATGGTTTACATTATGAGCAATTAATTCAATGTGCTGACAGGGCCTTATATTATGTAAAGAACAGAGGAAAGAATAACTATATGTTCTATAATCCGGCCATTTAGCCAAACAGCAAGTTATTGCTTAAAGTCTGATTTGGATATTGTATCTGTAATTATAAAAAAGATCATGCTTATAACACAGAACAGCAGGCAGAATGATAAAAGAAAGACTGCCTGATGTATCTGTGTTATTTTATGTAAATACTCATAAATGCTTTTAAGAAGGAATCCCGCCGTTGCCACAATTATACCGGGCTTAAGTAGACTGTTAACCGCATCGAATCGAAAACTGATATTTCGTATAATATATACGGAATCCATGATGGTTATAAGCAGCTGACCGACCAGTAGGGCTGTTAAATATCCTCCTATGCCTTTATATGGTATCAGAATAACGATTATGAGAATCTTGGCTATTGTTCCCACAATGGAATTGATAAAGGTGATATGAGCCTTTCCCAGTCCGTTTATAATGCTTCCAAGTGTCGTTGCCAAATATATAAGAGGACATATCCAGGCCAATATAACCAGATAATTTCCTGCCTCCTCACTATGAAACACGCTAATACCAAGATTTTTTCCAAACAGAATGAAAACACCTGTACTGATAATGCCGATTATTAGGCTGTATTTTATTGAAACTGTGGTTGTTCTTCCGATTGCATCATTATTTTCCATGGCCTGAGCCTCCGATACCGTGGGAAGAAGCAGTACAGCCAATGAATTTATAACGGCTGTGGGAAACATTATAAACGGTATGGACATTCCAACTAAGGTTCCATATGTACTTAAAGCATCACCGATGCTTAACCCGGATCTGCGAAGCATAGTCGGTATTAATACAGCCTCTACACTATGTAAAATATTAATAAGAAGTCGGTTGGTCGACAGGGGGACACTCAGAGACAGCAGATTCTTTATAATATTCTTTTTCTTCACGGTTTCGATATTAGGATTTGGCTTTCTGTGGATAATATCTTTATGAGCCCTTGTTACAAATAAGGATAGAAAATTATATATACTGGAGGTAATTTCTCCGATAACCAATCCCAGAACCGCCATCTCACAGATGATTTTAGGATCTCCCTGTCCTATCGTATAGGCGGCGATATATACAATGATCACCCTGACAATCTGCTCCAGTAACTGTGTAGACGCCGGTACACCGGCTTTTTTTAACCCATAGTAAAAGCCGTTAATAGAAGAGGTTAAGCCACAAAAGGGAAATACGACAGCCAGAATTCTAAGGGATGAGGCACTTCTTGGCTCTAAAAGAAACCGAAGTGCAATCACATTGGAGAATCTGTATAATAGTAAGGATAATATTAGAGCTATGGAAAATGAAAGCAGTAATCCCTGTCCCAGGATTTTCCCGATGTTATTATGGTTTTTCTTTCCCATTTCGGCAGCAACCAATCTGGATATGGCTGTTTGTATTCCTGTCGCATATATGGTAAATGCTATACCATAGATCGGAAATATCAGTTGATATATTCCCAGCCATTCGGCACCCATGATCTTCGATAGATATATTTTGTATAGAAACCCAATGACTCTGGTGATGAATCCCGCCAGAGTTAGAATCAGAGTTCCCTTTAGGATATTGCTTTTTTTAATATGCCTTCTACCGGCTATAGTGGCTTGCCTAACCTTCATTCTACTACCTCACCAGTCAATTTCTTTACTATATATATTTAAACAATTTTAAACTTATGTGTTATCAAAATTTTTAACTTATGTGTTATCAAAATTTTTAATTGACAAAACATATCCATAGTGATATATTAATATCCGAGTAATTTAATAGGAATTAAAACAGGAGGATATATAACCGTAATATTGTAGGAGGTTGAATTATGAAATTGACTACAAGAGGAAGATACGGATTAAGAGCTGTAATTGACCTGGCTGTTCATACCGATGATGAAGCGGTAGCATTGAGTCAGATTGCCGAAAGACAAGGCATATCAATGAATTATCTGGAACAGCTGATAGCTAAGCTAAAGAAATCAGGTATAGTTCATGGAATCCGTGGAGCGCAGGGTGGCTATGTACTGGCCATGCCGGCGGATGAAATTTCTGTAGGTGATATTTTGCGTGCTCTGGAAGGGGATTTAAGCCCCGTGGATTGCTACGAGCTAAATAACAGTGATACACCATGCAGTAGTTCAGATATATGTGTAACAAAATATGTATGGAAGCGTATAAGTGATAGTATAAATGACGCGGTGGATGGAATTATGCTCTCTGATCTTGTGGCTGAAAGCAAAAAAGTTCAAGCAGAAGCCGGCATTACACAAGTGAATCAGTCAAAGCAGACATGCTAAGTACACGAAAAAAGATATGTAAGTATCAACATTAAATATTAGGAGATGACTACATGGAAAAAAAGATATACCTTGACAATGCGGCCACAACAAGGACCAGACCGGAAGTCTTAGAAGCTATGCTTCCGTACTTCAGTGATAAGTATGGCAATCCGTCCAGTGTATATGAATTTGCTTCGCAGAACAGGAAGGCACTCGATGAGGCGAGATTGACCATAGCTAATTCCATAGGTGCAGAAAGTGCGGAGATATACTTTACAGGCAGTGGAACAGAGGCGGACAATTGGGCGCTTATAGCCACAGCAGAAGCATATAGCAGTAAGGGAAATCATATTATAACATCTAAGATTGAACATCATGCGGTTTTGCATACCTGTGAATATCTTAAAAAACGTGGATATGAGATAACATATATAGATGTAGACGAGAACGGTATAGTTAAATTGGATCAGCTTGAGAAAGCAATACGTCCGACTACAATATTGATTTCAATCATGTTTGCCAACAATGAGATAGGGACTATACAGCCTATCAGGGAAATTGGAGAAATAGCAAAGAGGCATAAAATTTTATTCCATACAGATGCGGTACAGGCATACTGTCAAGTGGATATTAATGTTGATGAGTTGGGAATCGATATGCTGAGTGCCAGTGCACATAAGCTACACGGACCAAAGGCAATAGGCTTTCTATATATTAAAAAAGGCATAAAAATCCGTTCCTTTATTCATGGAGGAGCTCAGGAAAGAGGCAGACGTGCAGGAACAGAGAATGTTCCCTATGCAGTGGGCTTTGGAAAGGCAGTAGAGATTGCAATGGCCACCATGAAGGAAAGAACCAGGAAGGAGACAGAACTTCGTGATTATCTGATTAAGCGTGTGCTTGCGGAGGTTCCTTATACCAGGCTTAACGGTCATAGAACGAGGAGACTGCCCAACAATGCCAACTTTAGTTTTCAGTTTATAGAAGGTGAGTCTTTGCTTATTATGCTGGACATGAACAATATCTGTGCATCCAGTGGTTCGGCATGTACCTCGGGTTCATTAGATCCGTCCCACGTTCTTCTTGCCATAGGTTTACCTCATGAAATCGCCCATGGCTCATTGAGGCTTACCCTGAGTGAGGAGAATACTTATGAAGAAATTGATTATACTGTTGAAAAGATAAAGGAAATAGTAGATAAATTAAGGAAGATGTCACCGCTTTATGAGGACTTTCTTGCAAACACAATCAGATAAATTGGAGGAAAATATATGTATACGAAAAAGGTAATGGATCATTTTGCAAATCCAAGAAATATGGGTGAAATAGAAAATCCCAGCGGTGTAGGTACGGTTGGGAACGCCAAATGCGGAGATATTATGAGAATGTACCTGAATATAGATGATAACGGTGTTATTCAGGATGTAAAATTCAAGACCTTTGGCTGCGGCGCTGCGGTAGCAACCAGCAGTATCGCTACTGAGCTTATAAAGGGAAAGACAGTGCAGGATGCTCTTAAGGTTACAAATAAAGCAGTAGTTGATGCCCTCGACGGTTTACCGCCTGTAAAGGTTCATTGCTCATTGCTGGCAGAGGAAGCGATTCATGCGGCATTATGGGATTATGCGGAGAAAAAAGGTATCGTTATAGAGGGATTGGAAAAGCCTAAATCAGATATTCATGAGGAAGAAAAGGAGCCAACTTATTAGGCTGTAGATTGGAGTTACCGATGCAAAAAGTAGTTGTAGGAATGTCGGGAGGAGTGGATTCCTCTGTGGCGGCATACCTTTTAAAAGAACAGGGATATGATGTCATAGGAGTCACTATGCAGATTTGGCAGGACGAGGACGTATGCTCCATATCTGAAAACGGAGGATGCTGTGGTTTAGGTGCGGTTGAGGATTCCAGAAGAGTTGCCGACGTCTTGGATATTCCTCACTATGTTATGAATTTCAAGAAGGAATTCAAAGCAAGTGTTATAGATTATTTCGTATCTGAATATGTCTCGGCCAGGACTCCGAATCCATGTATCGCATGTAACAGATTTGTCAAGTGGGAAGCACTTCTCGAAAGGTCTTTATCAATAGGGGCATCATATATTGCCACAGGACATTATGCTTCTATTGTAAGACTACAAAACGGCAGATACGCAGTCAAAAATTCTGTTACCTTGGAAAAGGACCAAACCTATGCATTATATAATCTTACACAGTTTCAGCTTAAGCATACACTCATGCCTGTGGGTGCTTATACCAAGGAGGAAATCAGGGCAATAGCTAATAAGCTAAAGCTACCTGTGGCAAATAAGCCGGACAGTCAGGAGATATGCTTTGTAACGAACAACAACTATGCTGAATTTATTAAGGAATATCTTGAGGACGAGGATAACAGAAGAATAATTGAGGAAAAGAGAGCGCATTACCAAAAAAATAAAATGAGTGCCGAATACGGCTTTGCACCCGGGAATTTTGTGGATACCAAGGGCAATATTCTTGGAAGACATAAGGGATTAGCTCATTACACCATAGGTCAAAGAAAAGGACTTAATATTGCCTTAGGCAGGCCGGTATTCGTAAAGGAATTAAAGCCGGATACCAATGAGGTGGTTCTGGGAGATTCAGAGGATGTATTTACGGACCGCTTCTATGTTGGCAATATTAACTTTATGTCTATAGAAGACCTGGCCGATGAAATGGTTGTAAATACGAAAATCCGCTACAGTCACAAGGGCGCAAGGTGCAACATAAAAAGGACGGCAGCGGATAGAATCCTATGTATATTTGATGAGCCTCAAAGGGCAGTTACTCCCGGACAGGCAGCAGTATTTTACAAGGACGATTATATTGTCGGCGGTGGAACCATATTATCTGATTAGTTCGATACACCGGAATAATTTACAGACTCTGCATGATGGGCTTACCCTCTTTAAAGATTGTATAGTAGCGGAAGCCGATGGATTTTAGGAGCTGCTCAATTCGGTTAAAATCGTAGCAAAGATGCTCCGGTATATGGGCATCTGAACCGATGGTGATGATTTCTCCACCCAGCTCCTTATATCGTTTTAAAATCTCGGTTTTGGGATGTGGATGCCCAAAGCCGTATTTATATCCCGATGTATTAGCCTCTATACCTTTGCCGTTATCAATAATGGTTTTTAAGATTTCATCCAGAACATCAGCATAATAGGGATATGAGTACTCTCTGTATTTAATCTTGTTGCCCGGAGCATATCGAACAATATAATCTATATGACCGCATACATTAAAGCCCTGAAAGTCCTCACAGTTTCTCTTAATCGTTTTAAAGCACCTGAGTATTCCCTCCTCCTCAGACTTATCCTTCCAATAATCCGGATAATATGGATCCATTTGGTCTACAACATGGACAGAGCCTATTACAAAATCAAATGGATAGGAATTGATAAGATTATTCATTTGATCTATAACATGGGGCTGAAATCCAAGTTCGATACCCATAAGAATCTCGATCTCAGATTCATATTTTTCCTTCATAGCCCTGAGCTCTTCAACATAATTCTCTACATCTAAAACAAATGGATATTTATATATTTTAGGATAGTCATAATCCATATGGTCTGTGAAGCACAGGGTTTTTAACCCCAGCTTTATTCCTTGATTAATAATATCCTCCATGGGAGCCTTCCCGTCACTGGAAAAGTTTGAATGTACATGAAAATCAGCTGTAATCATATTATATTCCTCCTTATTCAACCCTTTTTATTGCCGAGATGTCCGTATCTGCCATAATAGAATAATTGGTACTGTATATGACGAAACCCGGAGCCCTACCGCTGGGTTTTTTAATATTTTTTCTCTGAGTATAATCAATTTCAACCTTAGTTGCATCCTTGGCAGCGCTATAATAAGCAGCAAGTGCGGCTGCCTCCACAAAGGTTCTGTCCGGTAATTCTTTATTGCCGGATTTTACTATGACATGGGAGCCGGGCAGGTTCTTGGCATGAAACCACCAATCAGAGCCTTCCGCCAGTTTAAATGTAAGTTCTTCATTTTGATAATTATTTTTCCCTACGTATATATCATAGCCATCAGAAGATTTATAGTGGAAAGGTCTACTTTTTGATTTTTTACCCGCTCCAGATTTCTTCGAAACAGATTTTCCCTTGATGTAGCCATATTCAATAAGCTCTTGCTTAAGGTCTGCTAAATCATGCTCATCAGTTGCTATTTCCAAGGATGAACGTATTGATTCCAAATGTTCTATTTCATCTTTGGTTTCCTGAATCAATAAGGTCAAGGCCTCATATGTCCGCTTGAGCTTATTATATTTCTCAAAATACTTTTTTGCATTATCCAAAGGAGAAATGGTGGGATCCAGTGGTATACGGATATCTTCATTATTTTCGTAGTAGTTTTGGGTAATCAATTCCTTAGCTCCCGGCTCCAATCCGTAACCATAGGCGGTGATAAGCTCACCGTATACCTTGTATTTATCCCTTTTGTCCGTATCTTCCAGCTGTTTGAGCTGCAAATCATATTTTTTCGTAGAGCGTTCAATGGCATTGGCGACCAGTTTTCTAAGATCCGCGGATTTTTGATGCATTCTTGATGCTGCATTTTTTGATGCATAATATGTTTCAAGCATGACTGATGCAGATGGTTGGCTCTGTATTTCATAAGCCGAAAAGCTGGTCAGCGGTATGCTTGAGAATTCTCTAGGGCCTTTACTTCCCATAACGATATGAGGTAAAAATTCGTTTTTCTTGACCAATTCTATGACATTTTCAAAATTCCTGTATAGATGAAGTCCTGTATCCTTATTAAGAATTGATGTCGATTCACCCGCATCGATAGAAGCCCTGTAACAAATTTCATTAGCTATTAAAGGGCTGATACCCGTAAGGCTTGTATATATGGCCTTGCCAATGGGCAGGCTCTTACTCAGGATATTATCCATGAAGAAATCAAAGTCTATGGTTAAGGGATTAGCCTTATTGGAGGTTTGGGGAATAAAATATTCTCTTCCGGGTAATACCTCACGAACCGAGCTCATAAACTGGTTAACCCGCTTGATGCTGTCAATAATAATCATTTTATCATCACAAAAGATTATGTTACTATGCTTACCCATCAATTCAATGATAAGATATTTGACCTTCAAATCACCAAGCTCGTCCATATGCTCCAGTTTAATAGAAACAATTCTTTCGAGACCGGGCTGTGTAATATCAAGAATTTTTCCGTTATTAAGATGCTTACGAAGCAGCATACAGAAATTCGGGGCTGTCATGGGATTGGGCTTGGTATGCTCTGTCAGATATATCAATGGCATACCGGCTCCCGCAGAAAGGAATAATTTATATACTTCTCTGTCAGTTCCCTTTATTGTTAACAGCAGTTCATCTCTCTCCGGCTGAGCAATCTTATTAATTCTGCCACCAATCAGAACATTTCTTAATTCATATACAACATTTGCAATTACAATTCCGTCCAGTGCCATAATAACCTCCATCCATCTATCGTACACAGTATAACAATTGTAGCATAGCAATGCAATAAGCAGAAAATGAAAAAACTACCACAAGAATTTTCAAGAGCTTTATAGTATAATACTTTTGTAACATATTTAATAATTATGTAATATTACATAACAGTGGAGGCTTAGTATGACTAGAAAGACACTAAAGATTGCTACATACTGTATGATAGGTTCGTTAGCATTTATGGGAGGCACAAAAGCATCGTATGCTTCGGCACAATCAATAGCGGGGATATCTGTTATATTGGAAGACATCAGTATAAATCCTGATATAACGACCTCAGATATTAATGATATACTGGAGCCAATTATAGAATATCAGGATTTGGCAATAGCAAAAGTCGCAAACTACGTGAATATCAGAAGTAAGGCAAGTACTAACAGTAAAGTGGTAGGAAAGCTGTATAATAAAGGAACTGCTACAATCCTTGGAAGTGAAGGAGAATGGGTTAAGGTTAAATCGGGAAATGTAACCGGGTACATAAAATCAGATTACCTGTATACAGGAAGTAAAGTTTATGAAATGGCAGATCAGGTAAAAACCAGGCTGGCCACAATAAAGGTAAACATACTCAATGTAAGATCCGAAGCAAATCTGAATTCCTCCGTAGTAATACAGGTACCAAAGGGACAGAGATTTGAAGTGCTTAAGGAGAGTAATGATTGGATAAAGATATCTGTAGGAAGTAAATCGGGATATGTATATGCTGATTATGTGGATATAAAGACCGATTTCAAGGAAGCTGTTTCGATAGAGGAGGAGCAACAGATAACAAAGCTGGAGAACGAGAGAAAAGAGAGACAAAAGAATAATGCGGCTTCATCTCTAAGACAAAGGATTGTTAATTACGCCATGCGTTTCAAGGGAAATCCCTATGTATGGGGAGGCACCAGTCTGACCAGAGGTGCTGACTGCTCCGGCTTCACCCAGTCTGTACTAAAGAATTTTGGCATCTCGATACCCAGAACGTCCAGGCAGCAGTCAAGGGGAGGACGGAGAGTATCCATGGATAAAATACAACCCGGTGATCTGATATTCTATAGAAAAAACGGAGTCGTAAATCATGTGGCAATGTATATCGGAAACGGCAAGGTTATAGGAGCGGCAAGCAGAAAAGAAGGAATAACCATCAAAAACTATAACTATAGAACACCATATAAAGCAGTGAGCTATATAAACCGCTAATGAGTACCAGGTACGGTACCAGGTACCGTACCTGGTACCGAATATAAGCACGATACCTTACAAATCAAGGATTATCGTGCTTTTTTAATGCCTTTTGGTACCAGGTACAGGCCGATAAGGTACCAGGTACAGCCCCAAAATGTACCTGGTACGCAAAAAATATATTGACATATAATATTATATGGTATATAGTATTGTTAAAATAATAATATTATATTAGATGAATCCGGAAGGGAGTGAATGAGATGGTATTCAATACCGGTTCGGCTTTACTTGATGCGATTGTGCTTGCCATTATTTCTAAGGAACCGGAAGGTACGTATGGATATAACCTGACGCAAGAGGTTCGTAAAGCAATCGAGGTTTCGGAATCAACTTTATATCCTGTGCTGCGTAGGCTACAGAAGGATGGCTGTCTGGAAACATATGATATGGAATTTGCCGGACGTAATAGAAGATACTATAAAATCACAGACACCGGTCTGGCACAGTTAAGATTATATATGAGTGAATGGGTTATCTATTATAAGAAAATAAACAATATTTTTGAGGGAGTGAAATAGATGTCTAGGTTTGATTTTATGAGAAAACTGGAGAGCTTACTGTCTGATATACCCTTAGAAGAGCGAAATGAAGCTTTAAAATATTACAATGATTATTTTGATGATGCGGGAGTGGATAATGAGGAGAACATAATCAATGAACTTGGAACTCCTGAAAGAATAGCGGGTATCATTAAAGCGGAGCTTAGGGCGGAGAGAAGCTCCGGTCAGGACAGAGGTGTCTTTACTGAAAAGGGATACAAGGATACTGTCTATGAGGAAAAGAAATTCGAGGTTATTAAGCCTCAGGAGAGACAGGAGAGAGCAGAACAAAACAGCAACAATAATGCAAATCTCATACTTATTATTCTTATCTGTATATTTGCATTACCTGTTGGAATTCCTCTGTTTTTTACGGTTTTGGGCTTGATTATAGCTGCTATTGCCGTTGTGGTATCATTATTATTCGGATTTGGAATCATAGGCATAGCCTTAGTTCCTTCAGGTATAGCCATGATTTTTGCCGGACTCGTAAAAATGGGGATTCCAACCATTGGACTTTCTCTTTGCGGAGGAGGGCTGGTCTTATTAGGTCTTGGGGTATTACTTGTCATGCTGAGTGTTTGGTTATGCAAAACATTACTTCCGGCAATTATAAAGGGAATAGTTAATATCTGCAGACTTCCCTTTAAGAATAGGAGTGTGAGCGCATGAAGGTAATTACAAAAATCACTTTGAGTGTTGCATTAATCTGTATCGGAGTCGGAATCGGATTACTGTTTATAGCAGGTGGTAGGAGATCATCTTTTAAATATACATCCGCCTATTCTGTCGAGAACACAGTGAAGGATGTTAAAAGGATGGAAATAAGTATTGATTACGGTGAATTGACCATAACCCAGGGAGATGAGTTTTCCATTTCGGCGAATAATCTGTATAACACGGATGACCTTAATTCTTATGTATCCGACGGAACATGGGTTATAAGTCATGATACAAGCTACGGATTTAGATTATTTGGTTTTAGTATTCCTGTTTCAATTGGAGGAATAGAAGATTTTAATTCTCCGAGAATATATATAACCGTACCTAAGGATTTTCATGCAGAAGAGATTAAGGTTATTTTAAATGCAGGAGTGCTAAGGACCGATAACCTAAGTGCCGACAGAGGAAGATTTAAGGTAAATGCAGGCTTTCTGGAGATAGACGGCCTGGAGATTAACGAAGAAATAAACGTCTCAGTCGATGCAGGATATATTAAACTAAAGAAGGTTGATATTAAGAACCTAATAGCCGATTGTAATATTGGTTCTATAAACATAGCAGGATTAGTGACCGGGGACAATAGAGTATACTGTGATTTAGGCAAAATCAAATTAGATATTGATGATAATATGGATAATTATTCCTTTGATATTGATTCTGATTTTGGAAATGTTATAATTAATGATAGAAGCTATTATAAAAGGAATATTAATAGATACAGCTCTAATGACAAAGGGAACTTCCTGTTAAGAGTTAATCTTGGAAATGTGTCTTTGGATTTTCGTGACCCCTAGCATAATATTTTTATAAATAAATATATAAAATATGAGTAATAAATATAGCGGATTTGACCTATAGACTTATCCGCATAAGGTATAGATAAGAAGGATAGAGAGGAGGGTTTTCATGGAGCCTAAAAAGTTATATCGTTCAAATAGGGATAAGATGATTTGTGGCGTATGTGCAGGAATTGCAGAGTATCTTAATATGGATCCTACTGTTATAAGGCTGTTATGGGTTTTATTCAGTGTTTTTGGAGTAGGACTGTTCGTTTATATTATTGCTGCAATTATTATGCCGGTTAAAGAATACTAATAAATTAAAGTGAATAAGGGACCGTTAAAATATACAGGAGATTACTCTATTCCAACACTCGTGTCTACAACCGTAAAAGCACACAAGGTAAATGTCTTAAACGGAGCAAGGTCCGCTTAAGACAAAGTGGGTGTATAATGAGTATATAGGTAATCTCCTGTTGTATATAACAGTCCCTTATTTTTTACAGTCCATTTTTACAGTAAAATACTAATCTAAAACTTTTGAAATAATTTTTATAATCTGCTCTGCTTCGAAGGGTTTTGTTAAGAATTCAACGGCACCGTATTTAATGGCATCCACCATCTTGGTTTTTTGCCCAGCTGCTGTCACCATAACAACCTTGGCATTCTTATCAGTATCCATAATCTCCTTCAATGCTTGCAGTCCATCCATTACCGGCATAGTGATATCCATAGTAGTAATATCAGGTTGAAGCTCCTTGTACTTGACAACAGCCTCTTCTCCGTTAATAGCTTCCCCGACTACCTCATGTCCACTATCCTCAAGAATATTTCTGAGTATTTTTCTTGAAGTTTTGGAATCATCAACTATAAGAATTTTTGCCATATCTACTCCTCCTACTTTATTTCAACCTTATGGTCGACAACGACCAATAAGTCGGATTGTTTTCTGTCTATAACTATAGGTACAACATATATATCACCATCAGTCAACAAGGTTTTGTTCTTATTAAATTTAGGAGGTGTCATATCAATATGTATATCCTCTGTGCTTAGCTTAGAAGCATATAATCCATTGCTACAGTTAATGAATTCGCAGACGGAGTCAAATGCATCCTCATCCAAACTTTCAAATTCTTCTTTAGCAAACGGACTTGCTATCTTTAACAGAGCGTCATCCTCGCCAGCAAATGCCACGAATAATTCATGGTCTCCTATAAGCTGCTGATACGCAATGGAATCAAGTTTGTATTCCTTAGTCATATATGCTTTCTTTAGTTTAATATTATTATTAATAAACCGTATTATATTTCGTATTGCCAGTGTTATACACTCGCCTGCCAACGGAATATTAGTATCTACAAATACAGGAATTATTCTGTCAATATCACCGGATTTGAGTGCTTCAAGTTCTGTATCTGAAAAATTATTTTCATTCTTAAAATTCTCGAGTGCTGACTCGATTTGGTCCATAGTCATAATATTATTTTCCGTTAGTGTCTGAACAAACTTAAGATAGGAATTTCCCTGTAGATTTAACAAATAATTAACTTCTTCCTTAAGTAAATACCCCTTCTCAATAGCCATGTCACCAAAACGACTATCCTTTTGCTTTTGTAGCTCATTAAGCTCCTCAGCTTGTTTTGTAGTCAACAGTTTTTCGGCAACAGCAATCAGTCCTAATTTGGCACGGGATGTTTGTTGCTGCTTCATGACTTCCTCCAGCTGAGATTGAGAAATTATATTCCTTTCTAATAAGTAATCCCCAAAATAAAGCCCGAACATGATATTTCTCCTTTCGTTTCAGTAATTCTTCCCTATTACGCTTATAATAATTATATTCTACCTAATTTTACCACTAGGAACCATATATATATAATATACAACAAAATTAATAAAAAATATAGTCTTTATTTGAAAATAATCAAATTTTTATTAAAAAGTGTAAATTGTACCAACAATAATGTAAAATAATGTCTACTTTTGACAATAAAAATAAAAAACATTAACTAAATCGAGCAAATGTTGAACATTATTATGCAAATTGTATCAATTACGCATACTAATAGGCATGGATTTCGACTTAAAATATTGATGACAATTATGTCCACCTATGTTAAAGTAATGAATAAGTTAAGAGAATGTTGGAGGTAGACATGAAGAAATTAGTAGAATTAATATCCGAGGATGTTACGCAGGCATTTATATCAAAAGGATACGATGAAAAATACGGAGTTGTAACACCGTCAAATAGACCGGACCTTTGCCAGTTTCAGTGTAACGGAGCAATGGCGGCGGCAAAAGCATATAAGAAAGCACCGATTATGATTGCACAGGAGATTGTTGAGGTGCTGCAGGATAACAGCAGAATCAAAGAGATTACGGCAGTTATGCCCGGCTTTATAAATATTACCTTGAGTGATGAATTCCTGGCCGAGTATATAAATGATATGCGGATTAATAAGGATTTTGGCTGTGAGAAGGAGAAATCACCGAAGAAGGTTATTATTGATTATGGCGGCCCCAATATCGCAAAGCCTCTTCATGTAGGCCACATGCGTTCGGCTATCATAGGTGAGAGCCTAAAACGTATATTCAAATTCATGGGAAATGATGCAATCGGTGATGTGCATCTGGGCGACTGGGGCACACCGATGGGATTGGTTATCGCCGAGCTTAAAAGAAGGAAGCCCGATCTGATTTATTTTGACGATAACTACACCGAAGAATACCCGGCAGAGGCTCCGTTTACCATATCTGAGCTGGAGGAAATCTATCCGGCGGCAAGTGCATATTCCAAGGAAAATCCGGAGTTTCTGGAAGAAGCAAAGCGTATTACCTACCTTATGCAAAACGGTCATAGGGGATATATGGCTCTTTGGAAGCACATGCAGGATGTGTCTGTAACGGATCTTAAGAAAATCTATGATAACCTAAATGTGTCCTTCGAGCTTTGGAAGAAGGAAAGTGATGCACAGCCTTATGTTAAAGATATGGTTGAGTATCTTAAAATTAATAATTATGCACGTTTAAGTGATGGAGCATTAGTAGTAGATGTAAAAGAAGAGGCTGATACCAAAGAAATTCCACCATTCATGATTCTAAAATCTGACGGTGCCACATTGTACAGCACTACCGATTTGGCAACCATAGTGGAGAGAATGAAGCTGTTTGATCCTGACCACATTATATACATTACAGATAAGAGGCAGGAGTTGCATTTTGAAATTGTATTTCGATGTGCAAAGAAGACAAAGCTGGTGAAGGAGGATACAAAGCTTCAGTTTATCGGCTTTGGTACCATGAACGGTAAGGACGGCAAGCCCTTTAAGACCAGGGATGGCGGCGTTCTTCGCTTGGAATATCTTATAAAGATGGTAACCGATGAGGTGTACCGCAAGATTATGGAAAGCAGAAGCATGGATGAAGAGGAGGCAAAGCAGATAGCAGCAAAGGTCGGTTTGGCCGCCTTAAAATACGGAGACTTATCGAATCAGGCATCCAAGGACTATGTATTTGACCTGGAGCGCTTTACTTCCTTTGAGGGAAATTCGGGACCCTATATACTCTATACAATAGTCAGAATCAAATCCATCCTGGAAAAATTCAATGCCACAGGAAAGAGCATTAGTTCCGATATGCGTATTCTACCCGCTTCATCAGCGGTAGAGAGGGAGCTTATGCTGCAGATTACAAGGTTTAGCGATTTGATACATTTGGCATATGAGGAGCAGGCTCCCCATAGGATATGCCAGTATATATATGATTTGGCCGATAAATTCAGTAGCTTTTATCATGACACGAAGGTAATCTCTGAGGATTACAGCGAGGAAAGGCAGGGCTCATTAATCCTTATGATTACCCTTATACAGGAAATACTGCTGACCTGCATAGACCTACTTGGATTTGAGGCTCCGGATCGTATGTAATCGGTACCTAATCGGTATCAGGTACCCTTATGGAGGTTATGATGTATCGCTTAATATCAAAAATATCGGTATATAAAAATTTTGATGAAGACAATCTAATAGTAAAGCTGTCAAAAATCTTCCTGGAAATGGATTATATTAAGAAGATGAACAATCCTCCGGGTTTGGATGATATTGATAAGGATGGCTTTATATCCAGAATATATACCCTTATCAACGAGCTTTTAGATGTTGCCACTATGTATGGATTTGATGAGAATCTATGGCAGAACTATCTGGCATATACATTGGCGAATATGGAGAATCCATTTACGATCACCTGTGAGAAGACGGGGGCCAGAGACGGTACGGTCAACCGGCTTGCGAAAGCAGACCTTAAAATATTCATGGACTTATTTCACTATGATTTTAGTGATATTGAAAAGGAACTGGGGATTGACTGTTTTTCCGTTATCACTGATTATAAGGCCATAGAAAAGAGCAGCGGAAGATACAATAAGAGTGTCAGCGACAAGGTTAGAATGCTCAGCACCAAAATTGCTTCGGCCGAGAATGAGGAAGAGGCCTTTACAATAGTGACTAATTTCTATCGGGATTACGGTGTTGGGAAATTGGGGCTTAACAAGGCATTTCGATTATCCCGAGAGCACGGGAAGCTGGAGCTTGTTCCCATTACTAACACCCTGGAGGTAAGGCTTTCTGATTTGGTTGGCTATGAACAGCAGAAACAGAAGCTTATAGATAATACCAGAGCCTTTGTGGAGGGTAAGAGAGCCAACAATGTTCTGCTGTTTGGTGACAGCGGCACAGGTAAATCCACGTCTGTAAAGGCTATTCTTAATGAATATTACGATAAAGGTCTTCGTATGATTGAAATCTATAAGCACCAGTTTAAGGACCTGTCAACAGTTATATCTCTTATAAAGAACAGAAATTACAGATTTATTATATTTATGGATGATCTGTCGTTTGAAGAGTTTGAGATTGAGTATAAATATCTTAAGGCTGTGATTGAGGGAGGTCTTGAGATTAGACCTGATAATGTGCTTATATATGCTACGTCCAATCGAAGGCATCTTATAAGAGAAACATGGAATGACAGAACTGACATGGAGACCGATGGAGACATACATCGTTCGGACACCATGGAGGAGAAGCTGTCATTGGTAGACCGCTTTGGAATAACGATTAATTTCTCGTCACCTTCTCCTAAGGAATATCTGGAGATAGTTAAGCAGCTTGCCATAAGACAGGGAATAAACCATCTTACACAGGATGAGCTCTTTGCCGAAGCAAAAAAATGGGAGCTGCATCATGGAGGTTTATCGGGACGTACAGCCCAACAGTTTATTGATTATCTGGCGGGTAGGATATAAATGCATGAGGAGGGGGTAACCTTTGCTTTTATTTATTAAGAACGGTTATGTGGTCGATCCGGGTTCAAATATTGAAGGAAACTATGATGTTCTGATTAAGGATGACCGTGTCTGTAGTGTGGAATTAAGAGGGTGTATGAATGAGGCCGATATAAAGGCCGACAGAGTAATAGATGCATCCAATATGCTGGTAATCCCCGGTTTAATCGATCTTCATGTACATCTACGGGAACCGGGTTATGAATATAAGGAAACCATACTTACCGGGGGAAGGGCTGCAGTCGCAGGTGGGTATACAACCATATGTGCAATGCCCAATACGAAGCCGGCATATGATAATCCCGATACCATAAACTATGTCTTCGAGAAGGCTAAGAATGACTTGATTAATATCCTTCCGATCGGAGCTATAACCATGGGTCAGGAGGGTGAAAGGCTTACGGATATACCTGAGCTTATTAAGGCAGGTGCGGTTGGAATAAGTGAGGACGGAAAATCAGTTATGGATACCTCTCTATATGCCAAGGCCATGGAACAGGCAGCAATACTTAATACAATAGTATTTGCTCATTGTGAGGATAAATCACTTGCTTCAAACGGAGTCATAAATGCCGGATCAAAAGCAATGGAGCTGGGCCTTGAGGGCATAAGTAATGCTGTGGAGGATATTATAGTGGCAAGGGATATAATACTTGCCAAGGAAACAGGTTGTAGACTCCATTTATGTCATTGTTCAACTAAGGGCAGTGTCAATATGCTTGAAATGGCAAAAAACAACGGGATATTAGTAACCGGAGAAACCTGTCCCCATTACTTTGCTCTATCGGATGATGATATTCCCGGAGATGATTCCAACTTCAAAATGAATCCACCCCTTAGAAGTACAAGGGATGTAGAAGCAATTATATATGCACTTAAAAACGATGTCCTCGATGTAATTGCTACCGACCATGCGCCTCATTCCAAGGAGGAGAAGAATAAGTCATTTAAAGAAGCTCCGTTTGGGATAGTAGGACTGGAAACGGCACTTTCAATTACTTATACAAAGCTTGTAAGAACCGGTATTCTAAATAAAGCACAGATGGTTGAGAAAATGAGCCTTAACCCGGCAAAGATTTTAGGAATCGACAGGGGATGTATCGGTGAGGGGAAAATAGCTGATATAACGATTATCGACCCGAATGATGAGTTCACCATAGATAAACATAAGTTCTTCTCAAAAGGAATGAATACGCCTTTTCATGGGAAAAGGGTATATGGAAGAGTATTATATACCATTGTATCGGGAGAAGTAAAATACGAGTATATCAATATGAAAAATACTATAAAACAGTCGGAGGGGAGACATGATTAATAAGCTTACAGAAAGAATTCAGAGGCTGGAGGCACCCATAGTGGTCGGACTCGATCCCATGCTTAATTATATACCTGAGCATATAATAAAGGATGCATATAGTAGCATGGGTGAGAATTTATCCGGTGCCGCAGAGGCCATATGGCAATATAATAAGTGTATCATAGATGCCATATACGATTTGGTTCCTGCTGTAAAGCCACAGATAGCCATGTACGAGCAATTCGGCATAGAGGGAATGAAGACTTATGTGAAAACCTTGGAATATGCGAAGAGTAAGGGGTTAATTGTCATAGGTGATGTAAAGCGAGGTGACATTGGATCCACCTCGGCGGCATATGCAACAGGCCATCTGGGTAAGGTAAATATAGGCGGTAAACAGTTCAGAGGATTTGATGAGGATTTTATTACCGTAAATCCTTATCTTGGCTCCGATGGGATTCTACCGTTTATCGATGTATGTAAGCAGGAAAACAAGGGTCTGTTTATACTTGTTAAGACATCGAATCCCTCCAGTGGAGAATTTCAGGATCAGCTTATCAATAACCGTCCATTGTATGAGCATGTCGGAAAGAAGGTAGCCGAGTGGGGAGAACTGTTTATGGGACATGAATACAGTTATATAGGGGCGGTTGTAGGAGCGACCTATCCTGAGGTGGGTAAGGTGCTAAGAGAGCTTATGCCTAAAACCTTTATACTTGTTCCGGGATATGGAGCTCAGGGAGGTAAGGCGGAGGATCTAAAGCATTATTTCAATGATGATGGTCTGGGAGCAATTGTGAATTCTTCCAGAGGAATAATCGCGGCTTATAAGCTTCCGAAATATGAGGCCTATGGGGAAACAGGATATGCGGATGCTTCAAGACAGGCAGTATTAGATATGAGAGAGGATCTGAAAAAAGCCTGGAGCAGATAAGAACTCAAGAATTCAATATAATATATTAAAAAAGTGGTTGATACAAAATCACACATGGCTTAATAATATGCACTGATTTTGTATCAACCACTTTAAATATTTCTTATATAATTTTCTTCGGCTCGGGATATTCTATTCCGAATGTTTCTACCGAAACTTTTTTCATGACCTGTGGTTCCAGCGGTAAGTCAGAATAATCGGTCTTTGTTTCGGCGATCTTATTTACAACGTCCATACCCTCAATCACTTTTCCGAATGCAGCATAGGAGCCGTCCAGAAGTGGAGAATCTTTATGCATAATAAAGAACTGAGAGCCTGCCGAATTAGGTCTTTGTGTTCTTGCCATGGATATGACTCCGGCACTATGCTTAAGCTTGTTATCAAAATTATTGTAAGTAAATTCACCCTCAATGGAGTACCCGGGTCCACCGGTACCATTTCCATCCGGATCTCCGCCTTGAATCATGAATCCGCGAATAACCCTATGGAATAATAGGCCGTCATAGAAACCTTTGTTGACTAAAGAGATAAAATTATTGACTGTATTTGGGGCGATCTCAGGATATAACTCCAGTTTCATAATGTCTCCGCTTTGCATTTCAATAGTAACGATAGGATTCATCTTATTATCTATGTCCTTTCTGATTTGATAAGGTTCGTCTTTGAAAGCTGTCGGTGGTAAATATAACACAATAGAAAGTTTTTTGTCAAGGCGGGTATAAATATTGATTAAAATTACATAAATAAATTTCTTCATCCAGGATTTTATTGTATAAAATTAATCATCCATTCATTTCCATCATATGACATGATATTAAATTCTTTGGTATAGTATCCCAAGTAAATGATAGATAGAATATACAGAAATTGATTGCATTTTCCATATAGTTCTTATATAGTTATTATGATAAATATGGAAGGTGGGGTGAGCGATTTCTTATGGATGATATAATAAGAGTCGAAAATCTTTCAAAGCGGTTTGGAGATGTAAAGGCTGTAGACAAAATCACCTTCAGCGTAAAAAAAGGTGAGCTCTTTGGATATTTAGGAGTCAACGGAGCCGGTAAATCAACGACTATAAATATGCTTTG
Source organism: Clostridiales bacterium (assembly GCA_012523775.1). Classification (GTDB taxonomy): domain Bacteria; phylum Bacillota; class Clostridia; order Lachnospirales; family Lachnospiraceae; genus Mobilitalea. The sequence continues at coordinate 57,306 of JAAYTK010000058.1, forward strand.
TACTCTTTATCCTCCCGATTCAGGAAGAGTAGAGATTTGCGGACATGAGCTTGGCAAGAATAACAATGCGATTAGGCGACAGCTCGGCGTAGTATTCCAGCATAATACTTTGGATTCATTGTTAACCGTAAGACAAAACCTACTAAGCAGAGCATATTTATATGAAAAGGATTCGGGCATAATTAAACGAAATCTGGACATGGTTTGTGATACTCTCGATATAGGCCCATTACTTGACAGACAATACCGCAAACTGTCCGGAGGGCAGAAAAGAAGATGTGAAATAGCCCGGGCAATAATGAACCAGCCTGCGATATTATTTTTGGATGAACCTACAACGGGATTGGACCCTCAGACGAGACGTATGGTATGGAGGAGTGTGGAGCGTCTTCGTAAGGAGTATAATATGACCATATTCTTGACGACCCATTATATGGAGGAGGCCGCAAGGGCTAATAATATAGCTATAATTGACGAGGGTAGGATAGCAGCATATGACTCACCGTTTAAGCTTAAGGAGACCTATGCTTCCGATAGAATTCGTGTCTTTTCTGACAGCTATGATAAGGTTATCGAAATAGCCAATAAATATAAAATGACCTACAAAGAAAAGAGTAATCATATAACAATCACTATACCCGATACTAGGTCTGCAATTCCGATACTGGATGAGCTATCACCCCATATCAACTCTTTTGAGGTAGTACAGGGTACGATGGATGACGCCTTTTTGAATATTACAGGAAAGCAGCTATCATATGGGGAGGTGCAAATATGAGAGCATTAAGTAACATAGTAAAAAGGAATTTATCGGTTTATATAAAGGACAAAGAAAATGTCTTTTATACATGTTTGTCAATGCTGATAATTATACTTTTAATGCTTGTATTCCTCGGGGATATGAATATTGACATTGTTAAGGATGCCTTACGCCATATGGATAAGCTGATGCAGGAGACAGTATTACCTTCAGAATCGCTGTTACCGGGGACCAGAAATCCTGCCCTTGATGATACCAATGCAAAAACTCTCGTGCTTTCATTAATAATAGCAGGTATAACCATAGTAAACGGGATTTCAGCATCAATCGGAATGTTAAGCATGATGAGCTGGGACGAGGAGACAGGTAAGCTGGCCGGATATTATGTTGCTCCTATATCGCGGTTTATTTTGGTATCCGGTTATGTGATATCGGCAATTTTCCTCAGTATTATTTTTAGCGTCGGTACCGTAATCATATCAGAGGTAATATTGGTTCTGACAGGAGGGACAATTATGTCTCCAACCTTGGCAATAAAGGTTTTGGGTATCATAGTATTGAATTCCTTTTCAACCACTGCCTTTCTGTTTTTTATAACCAGTCTGGCACGAACTAGAAGCGCTTATAACGGAATAACAACCTTAGTAAACACTCTTTCGGGCTTTATCACAGGTATGTATGTTCCTATAGGCATTATGCCCGGTATCGTAAGAAATGCGCTGGCATTCATACCGATGGCTCAAGGAAGTGCGTGGATGCGGAAGGAATTTACCTGGGATGTACTAAATACTACCTTTGCGGGTCTCCCAAAGGAAGCGATTACGGAATACTGTGAAATTACCGGCATGAACTTAAAACTGGGTGATACGGTATTCACACCCTGGATGCAATGTATACTGTTGCTGGTGAGCGGTGTGTTGTTTATGCTGTTATCCTCATTAATGATGAGTAAGAAAAAAGTAAGAGACAGGTAAGGTCAAACCATACTTGTATTTTAAAATTTGCTTGTTTATAATTAAGGAAAGGATTTGATAATCATGGGCAGAGTACATACCTTTAGTGTAAAGACGCCTCAAACCACTGCAATGTTGGATATTACAAGACAGGTTCAGGAGGCCGTTATCAACAGTAAGGTAATGAACGGGATATGCGTGGTATTTGTTCCCCATACAACAGCGGCAGTTACAATAAATGAAAATGCCGATCCGGACGTGGTTCGGGATTTTCTTATGGAAATAAATAAGGTGATACCATTTTCGGATGGCTATCATCATATGGAGGGAAATTCGGCTGCTCATATAAAATCCAGTCTGATGGGATTTTCCGAGACCATAATCATTGAGGACGGAAGACTGCTTCTGGGGACCTGGCAGGGTATTTACCTTACTGAATATGACGGGCCCAGGGTAAGAAAAGTTCATGTTAAAATTATCGAGGGATAAAAGAGGGAGCATACAATGTCGGTAGCAATAAAGAGAAGCATCAGGGTATTACAGAATAACAGGATTGAAGACGGAATATATGATATGTGGTTGGAGGCGGAAGATATTGTGGCAGATGCCACACCCGGACAGTTCATATCTCTTTACTGCAATGAAGGGGGAAGAATGCTTCCAAGGCCCATAAGTATATGTGAAATCAACAGGAAGGATGGAACAGTCCGCCTGGTATACCGGGTCATAGGAAGAGGAACAGAGGAATTCTCGAGGCTTAAGGCAGGAGATTCAATAGAATGTATGGGTCCTCTGGGAAGGGGATTTACCTTAGAACGAAGTAAAGCTCTCATTGTAGGCGGAGGAATTGGAATACCTCCACTGCTTGAGCTTGCCAAGCAGCTCGGCTGTGAAAAAAGCATTGTTCTCGGCTATAGGGATGTAACCTTTTTGAATAGGGATTTTGAAGATCACGGCAATGTGTATATAGCCACAGAGGACGGGAGCACGGGGACTAAGGGAAATGTCTTGGATGTTATTAGGGCATATAACCTTAAGGCTGATATTATATATGCCTGCGGTCCGACACCGATGCTAAAGGGCATTAAGGAATATGCGGCAGCTAATCGGATAATGGCTCAGCTGTCCCTGGAGGAGCGGATGGCCTGCGGCATAGGAGCATGTCTCGCATGCGTATGTAAGTCATCTAAGGTGGATCATCATTCAAATGTGAACAATAAGAGGATATGTAAGGAAGGACCGGTATTTTATGCCGATGAAATAATTTTATAATATATATTAATTACAATGGCATATAGTATGGGATAGAATAAGGTAGAAGAGCATGAAGAAAAAAAGCATTAAAGATGTTAATATGGAAGTTAATATTGCCGGTATTTCATTTAAGAATCCTGTAACCACTGCCTCAGGGACCTTTGGGTCAGGCATGGAATATGGCGATTATGTGGACTTATCAAGACTGGGAGCGGTTACTACAAAGGGAGTTTCTACGATACCCTGGTTAGGAAATCCTACTCCCAGAATAGCCGAAACCTATGGAGGCATGTTAAATGCCATAGGGCTTCAAAATCCCGGTATAGACGTGTTTATACAGCGGGATCTACCGTTTTTAAAATCATTTGATACCAGAATTATTGTAAATGTAGTCGGTAAAACCATCGAGGAATACTGTGAGGTGGCAGAGAGGCTGTCGGACTGTGAAGTTGATATGTTGGAGATTAATATATCCTGTCCTAATGTAAAGGAGGGGGGCATAGCCTTCGGACAAGACCCTGACTCCGTTGAGAATATTACATCACAGGTTAAGAAATACTCGAAAAAACCTATTATAATAAAGCTTAGTCCCAATGTTACCGATATAGCTGCTATTGCGAGGGCGGCAGAAGCCGGGGGCGCAGATGCTATTTCTTTAATTAATACATTGACGGGCATGAGGATAGATGTCGAGAACAGGACATTTTTACTGGCCAATAAGATAGGCGGATTATCGGGTCCGGCTATAAAGCCCATAGCAGTTCGCATGATTTATCAGGCTGCCAATACCGTAAGTATACCGATCATAGGGATGGGTGGAATAATGGATGCTATGGATGCCTTGGAATTTATTATGGCCGGAGCAACCATGGTGGCTGTGGGTACGGCAAATTTTATCAATCCAAGGGCTACTGAAGAGGTTATTGATGGTATAGAAGCCTATATGATAAGGAATAATATAGAGGATATAAGGGATTTAATCGGTTGTGTCAGATAGATTACGGATGTACGGGAGGATATAATGGAGCAGTATAAGAAAGAATTTATTGAATTTATGGTAGACTGTGGAGTGTTAAAATTCGGTGATTTTGTAACGAAGAGTGGAAGGAATACACCGTTTTTTATCAATACGGGATATTATAGAACCGGCTCACAGCTTCGCAAATTAGGTGAGTATTACGCAAGGGCTATTCATGAGAAATTCGGTTTGGATTTTGATGTTCTGTTTGGACCTGCATATAAGGGAATTCCATTAGGAGTAGCATCTGTAATGGCTATCAGTGAGCTCTATAATAAAGACATAAGATACTGCTCCAACCGAAAGGAGATTAAGGACCATGGGGATAAGGGAATTCTTCTTGGTTCTCCGATAAATGCCGGTGACAGAATAATTATTATAGAGGATGTAACAACGGCAGGCACTTCTATTCATGAGACAATGCCAATATTACATGCACAAGCAGCAAATTCAGAGGATGATGTTAAGGTGTTGGGACTGGTTGTTTCAGTAGACCGAATGGAACGGGGCCAGGGCTCAAAAAGCGCTCTTAAGGAAATGGAAGATACCTTTGGATTTTCTACCACCGCTATCGTAACCATGGATGAGGTAGTAGAACATCTTTACAATAAGCCTTATAAGGGAAAGATTATAATTGATGATAATTTGAAGAAAGCGATTGATGAATATTATCGACAATATGGTCCTGAGAAATAATTAATCGAGGAGGGAAATATTATGATGGAGAAAATCTATAACACGATGAAGTCCGTAGGAGTCTGGAACTTAGTGCTGGGAATTGTTTTAATACTTTCAAGTCTTACAGCAGGTATATTTCTGATTATCAACGGTACTAAGCTATTAAAGAAAAAATCTGACCTATTATTCTAATCTGATATTAAATGAAAGAAGCGACAACAAGTGATGAGGAATTTTAATGAAAACACATGATTTTTATTATGACTTACCGGAGGAGCTTATTGCTCAGGATCCTCTTGGAGACAGGTCAGGCTCAAGGTTATTGAAGCTGGATAGGTTTTCGGGCAAATACGAGCATAGGACATTTAAGGATATTACAAAATATCTGAGAGAGGGAGATTGCCTTGTACTTAATAACACCAAGGTAATTCCTGCACGCTTGATCGGCGAAAAGATAAGCAATATATCCGTTATGGCGATGGATGAGGACAGCCATGGTGCCAAAATCGAGCTGTTACTACTAAAAAGAAAAGAAAATGATATATGGGAAACCTTAGTGAAGCCCGGTAAGAAGGCAAAGCCGGGAACAAGAATATCCTTTGGTGACGGTCTTCTGATAGGAGAGATTCTTGATGTGGTGGAGGATGGAAATCGCCTGGTGCGTTTTTCATATCAGGGTATATTTGAAGAGGTTTTAGACAGGCTGGGTGAAATGCCCCTGCCTCCTTATATAACCCATCAACTGGCTGACAAAGATCGGTATCAGACCATTTATGCCAAATACGATGGCTCGGTCGCTGCTCCTACGGCGGGACTTCATTTTACCCCGGAGTTGCTGGAAGAAATCAAAGCCATGGGTGTAGATATTGCATATGTAACTCTCCATGTGGGATTGGGAACATTTCGTCCTGTGAAGGTCGATAATATAATGGAGCATCATATGCATTCCGAATTTTATCAGGTGTTAAAGGAGGAAGCCGACAAGATAAATACAGCGAAAAATAACGGTGGAAGAATTATCTGTGTCGGAACCACAAGCTGTCGAACCGTGGAATCTTCATGCGATGAAAACGGATATGTAAAGCCGGGCTGCGGTGATACCTCAATATTCATATATCCAGGCTACAGATTCAAGGTGATGGACGGGTTGGTAACTAATTTCCATCTGCCCGAATCGACCCTGCTAATGCTTGTATCTGCATTTGCCGGAAGAGAAAATATATTAAGAGCATATCAGGAGGCGGTAAAGGAGCGTTATCGCTTCTTCAGCTTCGGAGATGCAATGATAATTTTGTGAATTATATTGTTGACTTTTCTACATTAGTCAGTTAAGATATGTAAAATGATAAATTAATTAACAGGATAAAAACTGTGAAGGTGAATAAGTAGTGTATTTCTTCCCCACAGAGAGGATGTGTCATCGGCTGAAAGCATATCCGGGGTTCAGACTTATTACGAAATTCGGCACCGGAGTTGCCTTTAAGATATCAGGTGGACCAGGTCCCCTATAGAAGAAAGGCCGGTTATGTACCGTTAACACATTAAGAGGAGTCTTTATAATAATCTATAAGGACTTGAAATTGGGTGGTACCACGATGCTTTCGTCCCTTTGAGGATGGAAGCTTTTTTATTGAATAGAAAGTTTATCCTATTCAATTAAAGTGCTATTAATACCTACAGAAGTAAATAAATAAGGAGGATTTTTATGTTAGGGAATCTGGAAAAAATCAAACAGCAGTTTCAGGAAGAGCTTAATAAGGTTAATTCAAACGCAGAGCTTGAGAAAATCAGGGTAACCTTTCTGGGCAAGAAGGGATTGGTTACGGAGCAGTTAAAAAATCTTAGAGATCTGACTCCCGAAGAGAAAAGAACTGCCGGTATGCAGGTTAATAACCTTAAGAATGATATAGAGCAGGCAATAGTCGAGTATCAGAAAACTCTGGAAGAGAAGGAATATTTACAGGAGATTAATAATGCAGAGCGTTATGACTATACGATACCCTGCGGTAAATCTCCGGGAACACTCCATCCCATAACGATTGTACAGAAACGTATCGAGGATATCTTTAAGACAATGGGCTTCATAATTGAGGATGGGTTGGAGATTCAGACCGAATACAATAACTTTGAGGCAGTCAATATCCCTAAAAATCATCCCGCAAGAGACATGCAGGACACCTATTATCTTGATAACGGACAGTTGCTAAAGACACATACCTCTGCAGCACAGAATACGATTATGAGAAAGTATGGAGTACCTAAGACCGGAGAACCCATGAAGGTTTTATTTCCGGGCAGATGCTTTAGAAATGAAAATATAGATGCCAGTCATGAGAATACTTTTTTTCAACTGGAGGGTATGATGATAGGCGATGATATATCTATATCGAACTTAATTTACTTCATGAAGGTATTGTTGTCAGAAGTCTTTGAGAGAGATGTGAAGGTTAGGCTGAGACCGGGCTTTTTCCCATTCGTAGAACCGGGCTTTGAGCTGGACATAAACTGCGAAATATGTGAAGGAAAAGGATGTACTACCTGTAAACATTCAGGGTGGCTCGAACTGTTGCCCTGCGGAATGATTCATCCAAATGTACTTCGTATGGGAGGAATCGATCCTGAAAGGTATACGGGCTTTGCCTTCGGCCTTGGACTGACAAGACTGGCCATGATGAAATACAATATTAAAGACATACGTCTGTTCAATAGTGGCAATTTAAAGCAGCTTAGACAGTTTACAAGATAAATTCGTATTTCTATATAAGAATGGAGGATTATGATGTTAATATCAATGAATTGGATTTCAGAATTTACCGACCTAAGTGGAGTAAATATAAAGGAGCTTATCAACCGCTTTACCTTATCAACCGCCGAGGTTGAAGATGTATATGAGATGGGTAAAAACATAAAGGATGTAGTTGTCGGGAAAATCATCGAAGTAAATGATCATCCTAATTCAAAGAAGCTGCATCTTGTTAAGGTCGACATAGGTACCGAGGTTGTAGAGGTTGTATGCGGTGCGCCAAATGTATTTGTGGGAGCAGTCGTCCCGTTTGCAAAGCTGGGAGGACGTGTCGGCGATTTGGAGATTAAAGAGGTCCCCATAGCAGGAGTAGTAAGCCGTGGAATGTGCTGTTCGGAAAAGGAACTTGGAATCAGTGACGATCATTCCGGCCTTATGATAATAGAGGAGGACTATCCTCTTGGTACCGATATTAAGGAGTTCATGCAGTTGGAGGATATAGTGTTTGAGGTGGATAATAAATCTCTTACAAACCGCCCGGATCTTTGGGGACACTATGGAATTGCCAGAGAAATTGCGGCTCTTAATAAAAGACCTTTGAAGCCCTTGGAATTGGCTGATACAAGTATTTATAGGAGTTTACCTCCTATCGACCTTAAGGTTGAGGATGATAAGAGGATTTATCGTTTTAGCTGTATAACGATGGATAATATTTCAAAGAAAAAATCTCCTATTAACATGAGGATTCGTCTTACCTATTGTGGTATGCGTCCGATTAATCTCCTTGCTGACCTAACCAATTATCTCATGATGGAGATTGGACAGCCGATGCATGCCTATGATAACAGGAAGGTTAAGGATATAAGGGTAAAGACATTTTCAGAGCCTTTTGATTTCCTGACCTTAGACGGGGTCACAAGAAGGATAGATTCAGATACATTAATGATATGCGATATTAAGGAGCCAATAGGTATAGCGGGAATTATGGGCGGAGAGTTGTCATCGATATTTTATGATACTTCCTCTGTTCTTCTGGAATCTGCCAATTTTGAGGGCACCGGTGTCAGAAAATCGGCAACCAGGCTTGGTCTTAGAACCGATGCAAGCTCCAGATATGAAAAGACCTTAGATCCTGAAATGACGGTGATTGCCATAGAGCGTTTTATGAAGCTTTTAATGGATATTGACCCGGGTGTAAAGGTTACTTCATGCCTTACTGATTCATATGTTAAGCGTTATGACAAGATAACGGTTGATTTCGATAAAGCATATATTGACAAGTATACCGGTATAGATATACCCTCTGACCTGATGGAGGAGACCTTAACCTACTTAGGCTTTAAGGTCACCAGAGACGGCGATAAATTCAGTGTTGTGGTACCCTCATGGCGTGCAACCAAGGATGTTACCATGAAGGCGGATATAGTCGAAGAAATTACCCGTATCTACGGATATGATAACTTCGAAATCAACTCCACGAAGAGCCTGCTCTCACCTGTTCGCCATAGTGTGGAAAGAGACAACGAATATAGAATTAAGATATTCCTGTCCGACAAGTATGATATGAATGAGGTTCACAGTTATATCTGGTATGAGACCAAGATGAATAAGGAATTAGGCATAGTTACCGAGCCCAATGTCCGAATCGTAAACTCCGTAACTGCTGAGAATGATACTATTCGTTCCACAATCATTCCTAGCCTGCTTGGATTTGTGTATAAGAATGTAGATTCTAACCCTGAGATGGGGATGTACGAAATCGGACGAGTGGCCGACGGGTTAACTGAGGACGGCCTGTGCAATGAGAGAAAGCGTCTGGGAATAGTAATAGCCAGTAAGGTTCTTAGCGAGAAGGAGGTCTTCTTTAAACTCAAGGAGGCAGTCGAGAGGGTCATCATGGATATAAAGAACATTTCTCCCGTATTCGTAGAGAATAATGAAATCAATAAATATAATTATGTGCATGCCGTTAATTCTGCCGGTATAAAATTAAAGGATTTGGAAATAGGGTACTTATCGATACTGAATCCGAAAATAAGAAATAATATTGATAAGAAATTAAATGTGGCATTTGCAGAGATAGATATTGACGATATGGAGAAGATTGATGCGATGCCTTTAGAGTACAAAGAGGTATCGAAGTATCCCGGTGTAACCGTGGATTTAAGCCTTCTTGTGGATAAGGAGATTCGCTATGAAACACTGTCTAAGTATATAGACATGTATCCGTGTCAGTATTTGGACAGATATTATCTGGTTGATATATTCGAGGACGATAGAATTCTTCAGAATAAGAAGAGTGTAACGGTCCGTTTCGAATTCGTATCAATGGAGCGTACCTTAGAAAGCCACGAGATTCAGAGTATGGTTGACGGATTGTTGGCCGTACTGAAGAGTAAGAATATTGAATTAAGGTAATTTGTGTACCAGGTACCGTACCAGGTACGGTACCTGGTACGGTACCTGGTACCATTATGAGGCATATTTCGGCCGGTTCCTGTATATTTATTTTCTGAGAAGATGAAAGTTGAAGGAAAATGATAAATCATATAGGAACTAATTCTATTGAGACAATAAGACTGATATTACGCAGATTCAGACCCGAGGATACATTTGACATGTATAGAAACTGGGCGAGCGATATGGAAACCCTAAGATATCTTCCCTGGGGCCCCCATAAAGATGTAAATGTCACCCATAGACGAATTCTTAGCTGGGTGGAGAATTATAAGTATCCTAATATATATAATTGGGCCATATACTTAAAATCTGAAAGACAGGTTATCGGCTCCATCAGCGTGGAGATGATAAACGATAAGGATAAGAGCTGTGAGGTGGGATATTGCATCGGTAAAAAATTTTGGGGCAGAGGGATAGTGCCGGAGGCACTGCATGCCGTTATGCATTATCTTTTTTTCGAAGTGGGCTATAGGAAAATAATTGCCAAGCATGATATATTAAATACAGCATCGGGCAGAGTCATGCAGAAGGTCGGAATGCGTTATGAGAAAACCTTATTTAATGTCGGTCGAAGGCGGGACGGTAGCCTTTATGATGTTAATTTGTATGTAAAATATAAGAATGCCGAAGAAGAGCCATAATATAATATGGTTTTTCTTTTACTTTTTTTCTATGTATTGCCATGATATAATGTTCCTAATAGGATTATA
>JAAYTK010000059.1 GCA_012523775.1 Clostridiales bacterium
AGTGGCTCTTTCCCCTCTTGTAGTAATAGATGTAAATGGTTTCCCATTAAACAATAAGCAAAAATCTTATATTCACATTTCTCTTTAAATCTTTGCATTGTTTGTATAAATCTTATGCAATCTTCGTCATCTTCAAATATTATTTGGCGATTTATACCTCGCATGATGATATGGTATATTCCACTATTACTTTTAATCCTAGCTTTTCTTGGCAAAAAATCACCTCCTGTGTAAATAGTATTTATCCGTTTTAGTTCCCCCCCGTCCCCTTGTCACATAACTCCTCCTCCATCCCCCTGTCACTTCGTGACAGTTCCCCCCGTCCCCTTGTCACGACCATCCTCTTCCCATCCGTCTTTATCGTAATCGCTCCACTCTCTGTCGTCGCTTTCACTTCTGCCCCATATCTTTGCAAACGTTCCAATAACTCCTCATGGGGATGCCCGTACCTATTATTCTTTCCACATGATATTATGGCTATCTCGGGCTTTATAACGGTAAGCAGCTCTGTTGAGGTGGAGTTTCTTGAGCCATGATGGGCACATTTAAGCACATCATAATCAGCCTGCATGGGTATTTGCTCAGTCATGAATTTTATCAGCTCCTGCTCCCCCTTAGCCTCAATATCGCCGGTTAGAAGCATGTCAAATTCATCATAGTTAATACTTATTACGGTCGAATAGTCATTATTTGAATCAGGCTGATATCCCATCGGCGGATGAAGAAATGTCATCCGCAGCTTTCCATCTATTATCTTATCGCCTGCCACTACATATATAATCTTCACAGACCTTGCCTGGGCCAACTTTTCAAGCTTTAGATATAACTCATTTTTAAAGGAGGTATTAGGCAGTACCAGGGACTCTATCGTTATACGTCTTCCTTCCATAAGTTCCATGAGACCGCTGATATGGTCTATATCGGCGTGAGTTACTATGGCATAATTTATGGTATCGGTCCCTTTCGCCAACAGATATGGTGTGATTCTGTATCGTCCCACCTGGTTTACATCGGAGCTGCCACCATCTATAAGATATGTCGTACCCGAATCGCTCTCCATAAATATTGCCTCACCCTGTCCAACATCCAGCATTGTAACGGCGAGTCCATCTCTTGGTTTTGGGATAAAAAACACTGCAACAGCAGCAATGTATAGTATCAAAAACCTCTTCTTCCCATATCTTCTTACACACAGGACAAAGACTGATAACAGAATAAAATATGCTGATATCCTTATGATTTCAGGTCTTCCGACAGTAATAAGGCTTCCGGGTGCATTGCTTCCCAATCTGCATACTGTTTCATAGAAACGGAGAATATAATTGGCACCTCCGGCAATAAACACCCCCAGCGATTTAGATATGATACCTGCAATGCCTGCAATAATTACGGTAAGCATAAGAAGTGATGTTAAGGGAATAACTATCAGATTAATGAGTACGCTATATAACTGAAACTGAAAGAAATAATACAGAACAATTGGAAGAGATATTGTCTGAGCCGAGACACTTACATAGATACTCTTTAGAATTGTATTCTTAGCCTCATGAAGACTGTTTAGGGTTGGTAGTATAGATGCTATTCCGAGTATCGCACTAAAGGATAGCAGAAATCCCGGTTGGAAAAGTTCAATTGGATTTTGAAGAAGTATAAGAAATGCACTTAATGACAGGGCCGACAGAATATCAAAAGTTTTTCCGATAATTCTGGCAAATAGCATAACGCTGTACATAACGACAGCCCGATTAGTTGAGACGCTAAAGTTCGTTAGAACTCCATAGCTGTAGACAACAGCCAATGACAGCACAGTAGAGGCTATAAGCCCCAGTCTCAGCTTCCTTAAGAATATGTATATTGCCGCCCCTACCAAAGATATATGAAGTCCTGATATGGCCAGAATATGCGAGATTCCACTCCCCTGATACAAATCCCTTACTTCATCATCCAAAAGATATTTTTCACCTAGTACCATGGCAATAACGATTCCTGCTTCCTTCTCAGGAAGAATCCTCATATATGTCTGTAATAGTTCTTCTTTAATATTACCAAGGACATAACGAAATTTGGAATAACGGCTGTCTTCTACATGGATTTTCTCTGCAGTTACCTTATATGAGATATTTTGTGCTTTATAATATAAATATTCATTGAATCCACCGGGATTTGCATTAGTTGAGAATTTCTTTATAATACCTGAGACGGCAATTATATTGCCCGGACGATATTCCTGAGATAATCCGATCTGATTTTCTATATGATTATGATTTTGCTGATATTCATGTTGATATGAATTGACTATTATTTTTTCTACGAAATATGTGCTTTTATCCGGCAGGGTTATATTGGTATTCTTCAGATAATATGCGGTTCCCCATGGCTTCTTTACTATCATTGAGATTTCACCGGCAAGGCTACAGTCTGACTTCTCTTCAAATGCCTTATCGATATCCGGCGGCTTCATCATATCCGTCATGGCCAGAAATCCCAATAATAAAAGAATCGGCAATCCCCATATGAAGTAATCCTTTTGATTAATAAACATCTTTACGCGAAACATCAAAAAAAATATTATTAACCAACCTATTAATCCCATTAAAACAACATATAAAATGGGCACATTATTCCAAGCCAGTAATATACCCCCGACAAAGACCACAATCCCTAAGAGGAAAGGTCTTTTTATCAATCTGCAAAGCCTCCCTTCTATTGATTATCTTCATTTACTGTGAGATTACGTTCAAACAAAACGGCTAGGTTTGTATTATGGAACGCCTCCACGGTCTCGCCGTTAATCCGAAACTGCACCTTATTAATCCCCGGTAATTCTACCAAGGAATTTACTATCGAATAGATAGCGACCTCATCGGTTATATCCGTAAGCTTCTCAATGAACTTCTCATTCAGATCCACATAGCAGATACCTTCCTTTGTAGATACGTTCAAAAGAGTCGTTCCCTCAGGAACTGTAGCATATAATCCTCTTTCAGTCGGACCGTTAATGAGCTGATTAATTACAAGCTCCTCAATGGATGAGGTTCCTGTATAATATATGTTTCTGGTGGTCTTTTTCAGCAAATCCCCTGTTTCATTGGCAAAATACAAGGTTACTTTATAATTTGTCTCGGCACTGGTATTCTCAATGAAAAATTCCGCGGTCATTAGGCCGGTTTGGACTCCGTTGGAATCAATCAGAGGCTGATCGTTAACATTAAACAGTACAAAATCTATGCCGGGAATCTGACAAAGCGTCTTAACTATCGTAGCACGGCATAAAACCTCGGGAATTCCTTTAAGCTCACTGTATTTTGTATCAAAATTAATAGTAAGCTGATCGTCTACTATTTTATAGTTCATTATAGTAACTCCCTCGGGAATAGCCTTCTTATAGACGACATTGGACGGATCCATTTGCAAGGCTCCCAAAAACTCTGCGACCAACTGCTCCTTAGTCTTGCCCAAAGGAGTGTAGCCTTCACTTACTATAGCCGAGGATATACTGTCAATATAATATATCTGATATTCATTTTTAGATTTGTCTGCTTTATTATTGCTACAGGATGTCAGTAGCAAAATCATAAACAGCAGTAATATTCTTAATACTCGCTTCATGTGGTAATAACCTCATTTTAATTAATACTGTTAAGCAATATAGTTCAAGGGAATTCTGACATTGAAGGTTGTTCCTTCTCCCTCTTTACTGTAAACTCTTATGGCTCCACGATGCATCTGCACAACATTTCTGGTGATTGCAAGTCCTAATCCGGTACCGCCTGACTCCCTGGACCTGGCCTTGTCCACTCTAAAGAAACGTTCAAAAATCAGATCCTGCGCATCCTCAGGTATACCGATACCCGAATCTGATACCTTGATAAAGAAATATCTATGATCTGCATTTAAAGATACTCTTACCCAACCATCGGGCTTATTATATTTTATTGCATTTTCTATCAGATTTGATATCGCCAGAGATAGCTTGACCTCATCTACCTCGGCTATCACTGCCCGAAAGCTTTCAAAAACCACTTCAATATTTTGCTTCTGTGCAATGGGACGAAGCCTTTTGAGAATCAGCTCCAGAAGCTCATTGATGTTGACACTGGTTATATTCATATCTCCGGAGGATCTATTGAGCTTAACTAAAGACAGAAGATCATTAATTATCTTATTCTCTCTTTCGATTTCATCGGTAATATCCAGTAAGAATTCACGGTAAAGCTCTACCGGCGTATCCTCCTGCATAAGAAGAGAGTCTGCAAGAACCTTTATAGATGTTATCGGTGTCTTTAATTCATGGGATACGTTTGATACGAATTCCTGTCTTGTGTTCTCTATCTTCTGCATTCGGTTTATCATTTTATTAAAGGAATCGGATATCTTCTCAATCTCATAATATCCCTTGATCGATACCTCCTCCTCCATATAACCCTCTGTTAACCGATCGATTGAAGACACTATCTTGGTAAGGGGCTTCGTTAATTTACTGGAAAAATAAATTGCAAAGATTACAATGAATATGGCAAGTGCCAAAGAGAAAATTATAGCTCTTTGTTCCAGACTGGTTAATATGCTCTGTATGTCCCTGGTAGAAGAATTCATGACAATAGCACCCACTATAACCTTCTGGTCCTCGGTTGTGTGGGTAATAGGATGAGTCAATATTAAATAATTGTTTTCTTTATCATGAGCTCTGCTACTGTTACCGTTAAAGCATTGTATTACATCTTTAGATATCAGATACTTATTGCTGTCATATAGACCATATGTGTCCTCTACAATATTGAGGTTATTATTGACAACAACTATTCTTCCCTGAAATATTTCCGCAATCCGACTGACCTCGGCATCTATCTCCGGTACAGATGCTAAAGTTAAGTAACCGGTAGGAAGCATCTGGTTTGACAACATAATTATTTGATTCTGCATCTGATTGAATTTATTGCTGATCGCCTTATCCTTGTAGTTATCTAACAGGATAACAGTGAAAAGATACAAGGGTATAATGCTTACTATAATAAATACGAACAGCATTTGCATCCTCATACTGTTTAACGGCTTTAGCCTGTTTTTAATTCTGGAAAAAATATCCAACACCCCATTTTGTATGTATATATTTTGGTTCGCTTGGATTGCTTTCAATTTTTTCACGCAGTCTTCTAATATGGACATCAACAGTCCTTACGTCACCGGGATAATCATAGCCCCATACAATATTGAGCAAATTCTCACGGCTGTATACTTTGTTAGGATTAAAGACCATTAATTCAAGCAAATCAAATTCTTTAACTGTAAGGTTTACCTCTTTATCAGCAATATAGACTCTTCTGTTCTCACAATCGATTTTCATATCATCAAATTCAACTGTCTTATGCTCATTTGCAGAAACAGAATTCTTGGAGCTACGACGTATTATGGCTTTAATTCTAGCCTTAACCTCAAGAATATTAAATGGCTTAGTAATATAATCATCAGCACCGTATTCAAGCCCAAGAATCTTGTCCATGTCATCACCCTTAGCCGTCACCATGATAATAGGCATTGATGAAAACTCACGAATTTGTTGACAAACCTCAAACCCTGAAAGCTTTGGAAGCATGATATCCAAAAGAACCACGTCGTATTCCTTCTTCTTTGCCATTTCAACCGCTTCCTCACCGTCATAAGCACAATCCACTTCCATCCCGTCCTGCTCCAGGCTGAAACGAATTCCCTTAACTATTAATTTCTCATCATCGACTACAAGTACTTTCTTTGCCATAGATACACCTCATTCTTTACATGGTTTATTGTTAATAATCTCATTTCACGGTAACCAGATCTTCTATCTTTGCAAACAGCCCTTCCTTAATTCCCGGTATCTTCATCAGGTCTTCTGTTGTCTTAAAACTTCCGTTCTTATTACGATATTCAACTATGCTTTTTGCCTTTGCTTTTCCTATACCGGGAAGGCTCATTAGTGTTGTTTCATCGGCGGTATTTATATTCACACGAATGTCCGATGTTATACTGTTATAGCCATCCATCATGTATTGGGCCGCATTATGCTCCTTAAGCTCCTCCTTGGTGGGAATATATATCCTCTGCCCGTCCTCCACGACCATAGCTTGGTTCATATAATCTCCGGCAGCCTCAGGGATCAATCCTCCTGCCTCATCAATCAAATCTATTAATCTCGTTCCGGACTTAACCTGATATACTCCCGGATTTACTATCGCTCCGCACAGATGAACATATATTAATATCTCACTTAACTCTTCCTCACCTGCGTCATATGAGGCGACTTCCTCTTCCATGATGCAGTTATCATGCTTATCCTCTGACGAAAGTATAATTTCATGTCCTGTATTCTCCCTATTGGAACAGCTATAACAGGCTCCTGCAGCAACAATGAATAAGCATGTGGACATTATAATAATATGTCTTTTTATCATCATCATCTTCCTTTTAATTAAGAAGACTTAAAAGTACCCTCTATACTTTATTGTGATGATATATTCATTTTACATAAACTAAAGAGTGAATACAATAGGCATTTAGATTAAATAAATCGAATTTTTATGTTACTATTTCCATTTAAATGTAATTATCCCGATAATAATAATTACTAACCCAATAACCTTACGCCATTCAAAGTCAACTCTTTCAGAACCGAAAATCCCCAGAAGCTCTATTATATAAGCCACAAGCAACTGGGCAGTTATTATGAACATATTAGCTCTGGCAGGCCCCAGAACATCAACGCTCTTTATTACCGTATAGGTTATCGCCGCGCCTAGCGCACCTCCCAGCAACATGTATTTGTTATCAATCTTTGCGAGCTGAAAAAAACTGCCTTCACGGCCTGTAAATAACCATGCGGACAGGCATACCATCAGGGCACTGAACTGCACGAAGCTGGCACACACCCAGATACCCGTCTGCTTTGTTACTCCTGTATTGAATACTCCCTGTACACTCATCAATGCACCGGAAATAATAGCAATTATAATACCCCACATATCATAAACCAAACCTTTCTCCTTAATAAAAAACTTTCCTTATTAAAGGTTTCCAGATTTGGTTATAACTATACAAGAAATAAGGTTATGACAAAGTATTTTGCCACAACCCATTATCTCTTAATATAACTTATCCAGACATTTTGTCAGTATTTCTATCATATCATCCACATTCTTTTTCTCCAGAATTAGCGGAGGAATAAACCGAATTACATTCTTTCCTGCCGATATTAATACTAATCCGCTATCAAGAGCACATGCTATTATATCATCAACCGGAACACTGAACTCTAGGCACTGCATCAATCCCATACCACGATGCTCTTTGATTATGCTGTATTTTGTCATAATCTCATTCAGCTTTAGTGAAAGATAAGGTCCGACAGTGTTAACGTTTTCTAAGATATTTAACTCCTCATATAAGTCCAGTACCGCATTTACCGCGGCTGTGACAAACGGATTGCCCCCGTAGGTCGTTCCATGGTCGCCCGGTTCGAAAGCCTTTGCAACTTCTTCAGTCGCTGCGAATGCTCCTACGGGCACTCCGCATCCTAAGGCCTTTGCACATGTTATAATATCAGGCTTAACCCCATAGCTTTGATATGAAAACATAGAGCCGGTTCTACCCATTCCACATTGGATTTCATCAAAAATAAGTAAAATACCATTGTCATCACAAAGCCTTCTTACTCCCTTAATGAACTCCTCTGTAGCGGGGTAGATACCCCCTTCCCCCTGGACCGGCTCTAGTATGACAGCGCAGGTGTTTTCATTTATATTAATCTTAACGCTATCCAAATTATTAAACTCGGCAAATCTTACCCCTCCTATAAGAGGTTCGAATGCCTCTCTGTATTCTTTTGTCCCGGTAATGCTTAAGGCTCCCATACTTCTGCCATGAAAGGAACGCTCGAAAGAAATAATCTCGCCCCCTGCCTTTCCGGTCTTCTTATAATAATACTTTCTTGCCAGCTTAACAGCTCCTTCGACAGCCTCGGTTCCGCTGTTGGTAAAGAATACTCTATCCATCCCTGATACATAAGCCAGCTTCTTTGCAGCTTCAACGGTAGGGACACTGTAGAAATAATTCGATGTATGCAGCAATGTATCGAGTTGATGCTTTAGTGCTTTATTATATTTCTCATTGTTGTATCCCAGAGCAAACACCGCTATTCCCGCTGTAAAATCAAGATACTCCTTACCATCCACATCGTACAAATGCATACCTTTACCATGGTCAAGTACAACGGGATATCTGTTGTAGGTACGCATTAAAACTTTATTCGCTTCTTCAATATAATTCTTCATACTGCTCATAACCTTGTGCCCCCTCTGCTAATACTTATATCTGCATTAATTCATTCTCAAATAGATTTTCTTTATGGATAATTGCCGTACCTATTCCTTTGTTCGTAAAAAACTCTAGCAGGAGACAATGAGGCATCCTGCCGTCAAGGATATGAACCCTTGAAACACCGTTTCTTACCGCATCCACACAGTTTTTAATTTTAGGAAGCATCCCGCCTCCCACAAAGCCACTGTTTAGAAGCTCATCTGCTTTATCCAATGTCAATACGGATATAAGGCTGGTCTTATCTTCAGGGTCTGCATATACTCCTTCAATATCGGTCAAGAATACCAGCTTTTCAGCTCCTATGGCAGTAGCCACGGCACAGGCAACATCATCCGCATTAATATTATAATTGACAAAATTGTCATCTAGTCCAATCGGTGAAATAATCGGTACAAAATCATTATCTATCAGCGTATTAATAAGGTCCACATTTACTTCCTTGATATTTCCCACATATCCTAAATCCTTACCATCCAAGTTCTTTTTCTCAACCTTAAGCGTTGCACCGTCCTTACCGCTTATGCCCACCGCCTTCACGCCGAGCCGCTCCACCATCTGAACAAGACCCTTATTCACCTTGCTAAGCACCATCTCGACAACCTCCATGGTTTTAGCATCGGTAACCCTAAGACCATCTATAAAGGAGGATTCATATCCCAGCTTCTGCAGCCAGCTTGTTATTTCTTTGCCTCCCCCATGAACGATAATCGGCTTCATACCGACCAACTTAAGTAAAGCCACATCCTTTATGACATTTGACTGAAGATTATTATCAAGCATGGCACTGCCTCCGTACTTAACGACAACCTTCTTATTATTAAATTTCTGTATATAGGGTAATGCTTCTATTAAGGTCTGAGCCTTCAGTAATATTTGATCCATATGCTCCATAATAATTCATATTCCTTTCAGATAAAGTTATACGCATTCTATATATTTGACGAACTGATATTTAAGAGCGATATTCAGCGTTTATTTTAACATAATCGTAGGAAAAATCGCATCCCCAAGCGGTAGCCTTGGCATTTCCCTGCTTAATATTAACCGTAGCCTTTATTTCCTCGGAGGACAGTATACTTGTTGCAAATTCCTCTGAATAGTCCGTTGTCATGCCATTTTCCACCAGCTGAAGACTGCCTGTTTCACTCTCGATAATTAAGTCTACCTTGTATGGGTCGAACTCTACTCCCGAGTAACCCATAGCACATAAAATTCTTCCCCAGTTGGCATCATTGCCAAAGACAGCTGTCTTAACCAGATTGGAGGAGATTATGGACTTACTTAATTTAACCGCATCATCCCAATTATTTGCTCCCTCAACGGTAACTTCAAGAAGCTTAGTAGCCCCTTCACCATCGGCCGCAATCATTTTCGACAGGCTGGATGTTACTATATTTAATGCTTTACAGAATTCATAGTAATCGTCATTCTTTTCTAGAATTTCCTCATTCCCGGCCATACCGTTTGCTAACAATAGCAGTGAATCATTCGTACTTGTATCCCTGTCTACTGAAATCATATTAAAGGTATGTTTTACATCCTCACTAAGTGCTTCCTGCAAAAGCTCCTTACTTATTGCCAAATCGGTAGTTACCACCGCAATTAAGGTGGCCATATCCGGATGAATCATTCCCGATCCCTTTGCCATTCCGCCAATAGTTATATCCTTACCGCCAACTGTAAATTTAACAGCACATTCCTTGGAATATGTATCCGTTGTCATAATAGCCTCTGCAGCAAGAGTACCGGCAGCTGTCGTATCCTTTAACTCCTTAGCCAGTTGTGGAATACTGTCTTTTATAATATCGATGGGTAACTGCTTACCGATTACTCCGGTGGATGCTGTATACACAGAATCTATAGGAAGCTGCAGTGCCGATGCTACTGCCTGTGCCATGGCAAGATTGTTCTTTTCTCCTTCCTCACCTGTACAGGCATTGGCAACTCCGCTGTTTATCACTATGGCCTGAATATTCTCGCTTTCTTTGGTCAGCTTAATATCCCATAATACAGGTGCAGCCTTAACCATATTTTTTGTAAAGGTTCCTGCTCCCTTAGCCGGTACAACAGAGTACACAAGAGCCATATCCTTTCTCTTCTTCTTTATTCCTGCATATATTCCGGCTGCGGTAAATCCCTTAGGGGCCGTAACTCCACCATGTATTATTTTCATATTCCGTCATCCTCCTGTCTCACGAATAAAATAATTATTCATTTCAAATTTTGATTTTTCATAATTATACATCCTAATTAAATATTATGCAACCCCTATTTTAATTTTTTTATATTTATTCCGTGAGCAAGTAGTCTTTCATGAATTTTTGAAATAGGAAAACCTACAATATTATAATAATCCCCATGTATCTCCTTAATGTATATACCAAATTCCCCCTGAATAGCATAAGAACCGGCCTTATCCAAAGGCTCACCTGTGTCTACATAATCTTCAATCTGCTCGATGGTAAGTTGTTGTACTTCCACGCGGGTACATACACTAAAGGTTATTGTTTCATCGCTGTCCTTACAACTGTCACTATTATTTCTTCTTATTATAATGCAGACACCGGTATATACCTCATGGACGTCTCCTGACAATGACTTAAGCATTTGGACAGCATCTTCCTTATCCTTAGGCTTTCCTAAAGCCTCACCTTTGTGAAAGACCATGGTATCAGCTCCGATTATAATTGAAGATTCCCCTTCACGGCTGATCCTGGAGGATACATCTTTTGCTTTAAGGGTAGCCAAGGCTTCTACTGTTTCCGATGGAGTGGTATATTCCACCTCCTCCTGAGCATTAGAGGACATTACTTCGTAAGGTATGTTCATCTGCTTTAAAATCTCTTTTCTTCTGGGTGATTCCGACGCTAAAATTATTCTATACATAATACTCTCCTTCATTATTCCATCATTAGTTTCTTTTTTTATTATATTAGAATACTAAAATATGTAAAGATATAATCATGATTTATATTGTGAAAAGCATTATTTATGTATTTTTATTAATTTTGTAAATTTTCTATTGCATATTAATGTATTATGGTGTATATTTAATCATATGAATATTTATATGGTGATAGGAGGCTAATATGAAGGAAAAAATTATACTCGCTTATTCCGGTGGTCTTGATACCACGGCAATAATTCCTTGGTTAAAGGAAAATTATGATTATGAAGTAATATGTGTATGTATTAATGTAGGTCAAGAAGACGAGCTTGACGGATTAGAGGAAAGAGCAAAATTATCCGGCGCCACAAAGCTATATATTGAGGATGTGGTTGATGAATTTGTAAACGATTATGTTATCCCGTGTGTCAAGGCCGGTGCGGTATATGAGAACAAGTATCTGCTCGGTACATCCATGGCAAGGCCTGTTATTGCAAAAAGACTGGTCGAAATAGCCAAGCTTGAGAATGCAACCGCTATATGCCATGGTGCGACCGGCAAGGGAAACGATCAGGTTAGATTCGAGCTGACGATCAAGGCATTAGCTCCCGAACTTAAAATTATAGCTCCTTGGAGAATATGGGATATGTCCTCCCGCGAAGAAGAAATCGAGTATTGTGCCAAGCATGGTATCAATCTACCCTTCTCAACAGACAGCAGCTATTCACGGGACCGTAATCTTTGGCATATCAGCCATGAAGGACTGGAGCTTGAGGATCCTGCCGTTGCACCGAATTATGACCACCTCCTGGTGCTAAGCACCCATCCCGAAAAAGCACCTGATGAGGGAGAAACAATAAGCATTTCCTTTGAAAAGGGTATTCCGACTTCTCTGAACGGTAAGCAAATGTCTGCCACAGATATAATTAAGGAGCTTAATGTAATTGGCGGAAGACATGGTATCGGTATTGTCGACATTGTCGAAAATCGTGTGGTTGGCATGAAATCAAGAGGTATCTATGAGACACCCGGTGGCACCATCCTGATGGAGGCCCATACACAGCTTGAGGAGCTAATACTGGACCGTGATACTCTGTCTGCCAAAAAGGAAATAGCAAACCGTTATGCTTCTTTAGTATATGAAGGTAAATGGTTTACGCCATTAAGGGAAGCCTATCAGGCCTTTGTGGATGTTACACAGGAATATGTTACCGGCGAGACTAAGCTAAAGCTTTATAAGGGTAATATTATAAAACAAGGAACCACATCTCCATACTCATTATATAATGAGAGCATTGCATCCTTTACGACAGGGGATTTGTATGACCATAAGGATGCCGAGGGCTTCATCAATCTATTCGGTTTATCCATGAAAGTGCGTGCAATGAAGTACAAAAATTAGAATATATTGTGCAAAATCCACAAAAATCAGAAATAAACTTATCATAAATGTTGGTATACAAAAAACTTTATATTTGGTAAAATGTACTTGTATTTACTACATCTATCAAATTAAGGAGGAGTAATAATGAAATTAAGAAACAAATTATTAGCTGGTTTTGTTGCTACAGTATTAGTACTGTCAATGACACTAAGTACTGCCCTTGCAAGTACCGACCAACTGCCATTTGATTACCCCGAAGAGGCTGGCGTAGCAACCGATAACGACGTTTGGGTTAAGATTATCGGTGGAGGCACTGTTATTGGTGATGCTGATATTGCACATGCAACCAGATCCGTGGATCTTACCATATCCGGAAACGCTTCTTTCGAATTAGAGTTTATCTACAACTCTGATGCTGGTTGGCTCCCTGTTAATATGCCAGGCGAAAGCGTTGATGGTGAGAAAGTTTACAACTTCCCTATGAATGGTGCCGGCACAAGCTGGTGTGAAGCTGTTGTTAACTTAAAGAACAAGTCTGAAGGACCTCTACAGGTAACAAGCATGGCGTTCAAGGATGAGAACGGCGAAGTTATCTTATTCCATGGTCTTGACACATCCGGCTCAGGCGACGCTCCTAAGACAGGCGTTGTTTCAACAGCATTATTCTTAGGATTAGGCGCTGCTGTTCTTGGTACTGGTGCTGTAGTTCTTAAGAAAAAAGAAGACTAATTTCATTTCATTATTTGCTAGATACTAAATACATAATAAATAAGGGTGTAGGATTCCAATTGACGGTATCCTACACCTTATATTTTATCATACATATTTATCTAAAAACATTTTCACTCTATGCTCATAGCCCTTTCGGTTCTTCGCACAGGACTTTGTATGAGAGGCTCCTGCTACCAGATATAATGCTTTTTTATTCTTTTTGCTTTCATACATCTTAACCGACATTTCTACAGGAACATAATTGTCTTTCTTTCCATGAATAAATAATATCGGCGTATCTACTCTACTGACCACACTAATCGGTGATACCTCACCATACCAGAAACCTGCTCGTATATAAGTTATAAGATTTTCCAATGGTATCAATAATTGGGGCATATGATAATAGTACTTTACCAGATGCTTTAACTGCTCCTTTAAGTCAGAGTAAGCACAATCTGCAATTGTACATTTCACACGGTTATCAATATCTAAATGCAACAACGCGGTGGCTGCACCCATAGATTCCCCATGGGTTATAACCTTACAATCTGCACCAAAGGTATCGAAGCACCAATCCACCAGCTTTTTTAAATCGTATTTCTCGTAATAGCCCATGGAAGTAAACGCTTTACCGCTTAGTCCATGATTTCTATGATCATAAATAAGCGCTCTATATCCCAGCTTTAGAAAAATCTCTGCATATATCAAGGACCTGTACTTCCCTTGGGAGAACCCGTGGCATAGAATGACTATTTTATTACCGTTATTCATATTATCAGGCTCTAAGAGCTCACAGGATAAGTTATATCCGAAATCTGACAAAATCATAAATTGCTTTTTCTTAGTGGATTTATAGAATTCTTCATCAAACTTTCCTCTCTTAGCTTCCATTCTATATATCTTTTCACAGGATATCTTCTTTGGTCTAAGCACCATATTCGACATACACCAAATACACCCGCTAAACCAGACCAGCAGCATTTTTAGCATCGTCTACCTCCTTAATACCTGATATCAAGATAATATCCAGTGAGACAATTAATATACTAAAAATGCATATAATTATTTATTCCGGAATAAAGC
>JAAYTK010000006.1 GCA_012523775.1 Clostridiales bacterium
AAAAAATACTCTACTCCGTCTGTTTCTGATTTCCTGATTGGTCTTGTGGTATACATTATAACGCTTCTTAATCCTAATTCTTCATGTTCCAAAAGCTTTTTGTATATTGTATCTTTACCTGTTGCACTCTTTCCGATGACTGTATATATTTTAGACATTTTTCTTGGCACCTTCTTTTTTCTCCAGCTTTTGAATATACATCCTTTCATCTGCAACACTTAGGCATTCCTCCAGTGTCATACCTTCACCGGTCTTAGTGATGCTCCATCCAAAGCTGATACTTATTATAAAATCCTGCTCCTGTTCTTCATTAAATCTGTTAATTGACTCTTCAAATTTGGCAACAAACTGAGCCATCTTCGCATCGTCATATTCTACACCGATAACAGTAAACTCGTCGCCACCCATTCTAATGCAGATTTCATCATCCTCAGAAGCGTTCATAAGTGCTTTCGCCACCGCCTTGATGGCTATATCTCCTCCGGCGTGTCCATATTTATCATTGATATGCTTTAGATTGTCCATATCGGCACTAAATACCATCAAATTACTCTGATTTGTAATGCTTTGTTCAAAATACTTTTCACCGAGGGTATGAAGAGCCCTTCTGTTATATATGCCTGTCAGTTCATCCTTAATGGATATATCCTCAAGCCTATAGACCAGTCTGTTCAGCTCGCTATGAATTTTTATATTCTCCAGAGCATTATTAATATTGGTCAGCCAACCCTGATATGATGGTTTATATGCACGAAATTTCTTGAAGCTGATTGCTGCATATCCAAAGCATTTTTCTCTATGATGCAGCATATTGAAAAAGAATGCCTGTGGCTCATTATCCAAATAAACAGACGGCAAAAGATCACGGCTGTTGAAATTCACCTTATCTAACCACTTACCATTCTTAAATCCAACTTCCATTGTTACTTCTCTGTCACTAAAATCGATTCCGCATTCCTCATCACTTTCAAATTTGTCCCAGTCCTTGTACAGACACATAAAAAATGATGAAAACCCTTCGTTTATATCTAAATATGTGGATAATCTGTTATTAAGATCCTCAAGCTTAACAACTCCCGTTAAGTCAATAGACATAAATGCATTGCTTGATATTGCATTATCTCTGTCCTCTATCTCATTTATTATGTGATTTCTTCTTCTAAGTATTTCCTCAGGCTTTCTCCTGTTCTCACATCCACATGATTCCCTTATGAGAGTTTCGTATTTAATATATGATGTTTCGTTTTGAGCAAATCCCTTGTTGTGCCGATGAATCTTATCCACAGCCTCCTTCCCCATTTCCTCTACAGGCATTCCTACGGTAGTTATGGAAGGATTGAAATCCTTAGTTATCTCGATATTATCGCAACCTGATACGGCAATATCCGTGGGAACCATTATATTTCTTTCCATAAGGGCATTGCATATGGAAATGGCCATATAATCATTTGCACATATTATTGCCTCCGGACGTTTCTCCGGATCGGCAAGCCATTTGTTAAGAGCATCCTTGGCTGAATACTTCCAGAAGTCTCCATAGTGAATTCTTTCCTCCTCCACAGGAATACCATGTTCGGTCAGAATTTGCTTATATGTATTCAACCTTTCTGTAGATACCGGATTATGCTTCGGACCGGTCAGAAAATTTATCTTGGTATATTTGTGGTAAACAATAAAATGCTTTATTATATCGTATAAAACTTTATCGTCCTGTACCAGAACATTATAGTATCCATCCATTCTTTGTCTGACACTTACGACAGGACATTTACTGTATTTCTCTATATTTTGGACAACCTTTTCCTTATAATCTTTAACCAGCATGGTATCAGGCAGAACAATAATACCGTCCAAATCCTCATATTTAAGAATATTGGCTATATTACTCTCACCAATTTCATAGTTAAATTCGCCATAACCAACAAAATTGGAGAAGATAGCAACATTATACCCAAGCTCGCTGGCCCGTTTATAAATTGCTTTACACAAAATGTTCTGATATTCCTCTTCCGTACGGGTTACAAATACACCGATTGTTTTTCGTCCGTTTCTAAGCATTTCATCTCCATCCTCAGTTAATATAAAATATTACACATATATAATACACTAAATATCATGAAAAAAAAGGCCTCAACCATTACTTTATAGTAACGAGCCGAGGCTATCTCAACGAAAAATTATTGTATAAGATTTGCTCTTAGCCGCAATGACTCTTTTTCCTTCTTTTGCTGATACATTTTCTTATCCGCTATAGCCAAACACCCTTCAACTGTTGTATCCTCATCAGGCATAATCAGATTCCATCCATAGCTAACGTAAATACTGAATTCATATATCCTGCTTTGATTGATTCTGTCCAGTTCACCGATAAATCTTCTAATGAAGCGGTGTGCCTTACTCTCGTCATAATCAAAACCAACGACAATGAACTCATCTCCTCCGGAGCGTACACATATCTCATCATCATCAGCCGATAAAATCAATGCGTCGGCTACGGATTTTAATGCGTGATCCCCTCCTGCGTGTCCATAATTATCATTAATCATTTTCAGTTTATCCAGATCAGCCGTAAGTATCATAATTGGAACTTTTTCTTCCACGGCCTGCTTTAAATATTTATCTCCGAGGGCTTCCAGTCCTCTTCTGTTATATAGACCGGTCAACTCATCCCTAATATACATATCCTCCAGCTTGTAGACAAGACGGTTAAGCTCACTATGTACCCTAACATTCTCCAAGGCGTTACTGACATTTATAAGCCATGCCTGGAAGGTAGTCATATAGGTCTGTATGTTATCAAAGGCAATCGCTACATAACCGAAATTTAACGACTGATGATGCAGTAAGGCAAAGTAATATATCAAAGGCTTGTCGTCAATAAATTGCTTTGGTATCAGGGTTTTTTTAGAGAACCGGATCTTACTATATCCCTGGCGGTTTTTAGTTCCCGATTCCATTATCATTTCTTCGTCAGGATTATACTCTCTGACATCGTCTTCCTTGATGCTCTGCCAATCAGTATACAGACACATATAAAAATCGGTAAAGCCTATATTCTCGTATACATATATAAACAGACTGTCATTTATTTCCTCCAGCCTGGTTAATCCGGTTAAGTCTGCAGACATATATGCGTTTCTCATAATCTCTCTTTGTAATGCTTCTACAAGTTTAAAATAATGCTTCTTATGCTCAATTCTCTCTTTTTCGTCAGAATTATCACAGCCACAGGACTCTCTGATTATAGTTCTTGTCGGTACATATGATATCTTCTCCTCCGGCAGTCCGTTGTTAATGCGGTCGATTTTTTCAACCGCCTTCATACCCATCTCAACAGATGGCATACTGGCTGTTGTCAGAGACGGACTGTATTCAGCTGCATCTGCAATATCATCACAACCGGATAATGCAACGACATCCGGTATGGATATGCCTCTGCTATCCAAGGCTGTGGCTACAGAGATTGCCATATAGTCATTGGCACAGATAATTGCCTGCGGCATCGATAGAGGGCTAGAAAGCCAATAATCTACGGCATTTTTACCTTCATTCTTCCAAAAGTCACCGTAGTATATTCTTTCTTCCTCTATGGGAATATTATATTCAGTAAGTATTCTTTTATAGGAATCCAGTCTTTTTTCGGAATCCGGAAAACCCTTCGGTCCCGCCATAAAATTAAGTCTGGTAAAACCGTGGTCTACAATAAAATGTCTTATTATGTCTTCAAGAACCTTGTTGTCATCAATTAAGACATTATAATATTCATCAATCTTTCTTCTAATACTGACAACCGGACATTTACTCTTTGTATCTATATGGCTCCTGATTCTCTCCAAAAGACCTTTGACTGCCATCGTGTCGGGCGCAAGAATAATGCCGTCCAATTCGGCATAATCAGGCAAATCTGCTATTCTTCTTTCTCCCTTATCATATTCATGCTGTCCATAACCTCCAAAATTCGTAAAAAAGGCAATATTATAATTAAGCTCTTGAGCACGGATAGAAATACCCCTGCTAAGACCCTGCTGAAATTCAGAATTTACTTGTGAAACAAATACTCCTATTGTTTTTCTTCCGTTAGAAAACACTTAGCACTCTCCTTGTATCAAAATAAGTCTCAGTTAATAGATAGTGCTTATTTACTATAATATATAACAAATTGTAACAAAAAACAATATAATTATTATATGTTTTTCTTAAACATATATAGAAACAGACATTTTATGCATCATTACGATAAAATCATTCTGTCATTTGCAAAGCTGCCTTTACTTACGCTTTCAAACTTCTGAAGTAAATCTGCAACCTTCAAGCTGCTTTTTTCCTCACCGCTCACATCATAAATTATATTTCCTTCATACATCATAATTAGTCGGTTGCCATACAGAATAGCCTGCTTCATGTTATGAGTTACCATGAGTGTGGTTAAATTATTGGCCGTAACTATCTGCTGCGTCAGCTCCAGTACCCTGTCGGCGGTTTTGGGGTCTAATGCGGCGGTATGTTCATCCAGCAAAAGAAGCTTTGGCTGCTGTAAGGCTGCCATAAGCAAGGTTAAGGCCTGTCTTTGACCTCCTGAAAGAAGCCCCACCTTTGTACTCATTCTGGTTTCTAAACCTAAGTCCAGACTCTTCAGCTTCTCCGTATATATTTGTTTCTCTTTATTTGTAATTCCCCATCTGAGTCCCCTGTTCTTTCCCCTTCGGTAAGCCAAGGCCAGATTCTCTTGTATTTCCATATTTGCCGCGGTTCCCATCATCGGGTCCTGAAATACTCTTCCCAGATATTTTGCTCTTTTATATTCCGGAAGATGTGTTATCGGTTCTCCGTCGAGAAGTATATTGCCGCTATCCGGTGGATAAACACCGGCAATAAGATTAAGCATTGTGGATTTCCCCGCACCGTTACCACCGATGACGGTAACAAAATCGCCTTTTCTTAAATGTAAGGAAAGTCCGTTGATAACCCGTTTTTCGTTTACTGTATTTTGATTGAATGTTTTATATATATCATTTAATTTTAACATTATTTCTGAACCTCCTTACGCGCAAACAAA
>JAAYTK010000060.1 GCA_012523775.1 Clostridiales bacterium
ATCAAGTACATTAGCAATCTGATTTAAAACAGATATGGATAAGCTTTTATTGCAGCCGGAAGCTTCAATTTTAGATAAATAACTGATACTAATTTGGGCTTTTTCTGCAAGTTGTACTTGTGTTAAATTTGCTTGTTCTCTGTATTGTTTTATATTTGCACCGATAGCTTGATATAGGTCGGCATCGTTGTTGAATCGCATGAAAACACCTCTTTCACTATTTGTGAATATTATCGCATGAGATGAGTTTTATATAAATTCACTTATAGTGAAAGAGAAAAAGGGTAGATTTTTTCACAAAATTGATGTAGACTTATGGATATCATCTGCGGGAGGAGTAGGTAGAATGAAATCGATGCAAGAGGAGCAATATGAATATAATAAGTTCATGAGTGAATTATTTAGAAAAGCGGAAGAAGTACAAAGAGATTTTAATAATCTTTCTCCTGAAAATCAAAGGAGAGTATATGACGAGGTGGGAAAATATATTAAGCTAGATAGCTTATTTGCTTTTTTTCAACGTATTAACCAATGAACATAAAAAGGAGGAATGTCTTATAAGTTTACAACCAAATAATTTTAAGCTAGAACCAACGACAGTCTGGTCATTTCCAGACAGAGGCAGTTGGGCAACGCATTCAGGAAAGTATCGAGGGAATTGGGCGCCATATGTACCAAGAAATCTGATACTTCGCTATTCTAATCCCGGTGAGTGGGTCTTAGATCAATTTATGGGTAGTGGAACAACCTTAGTCGAGGCAAAGCTACTAGGTCGCAATGCGGTAGGTGTTGACATCAATCCGCAATCTGTTTCAATCTCTGAAACAAATTTACAATTCCAATGTGAAACAAATTCAAAAATATTTACACGAAATGGTAATGCTACTGATTTACATTTTATCAAAGATAGTCATATTGATTTTATCTGTACGCATCCACCTTATGCCAATATCATCAAGTATAGTAAAGGAATAGAAGGGGATATTTCTTTGCTTGGCGTAGAAGAATTTTTGACTGAAATGAAAAAGGTCGCAGAGGAATCTTTTCGTGTATTGAAAAAGGGCAAAATGTGTGCTGTGATGATAGGGGATGTAAGAAAATCTGGGAAAGTTATTCCGTTAGGGTTTCGTATGATGGAGTGTTTTTTACAGGTAGGATTTACGAATAAAGAGATTATTATTAAGGAGCAACATAATTGCCGTTCTACAGATTATTGGAAAAACCAGAACAATAATTTTCTTCTACTGGCGCATGAATACATATTTGTATTTCAGAAGTGAATTAATTCACAAAGAGTGAAAGTTTGTGGTTGTTATTTTGTATGTTTGCAAGTATAATAGATATGTAAAAGATTGTCCTTTTGCGGACATAGAGAAGAGGAATCAGAATGAGTAATTCAAGTGTCGCTCCATTTGTGAAATGGGCTGGCGGAAAGCGTCAGTTGCTTCCGCAGATAAAGGAGAGAATGCCTGAAAAATATAATAATTATTTTGAGCCGTTTGTGGGTGGCGGTGCGGTGATATTCGAATTGCTACCTGCAAATGCTCTGATAAACGATATCAACAAAGCGTTGATAAATGCTTACAGGCAGATATGTAATGCCCCAGAAACGTTTCTGAAGGCAGTAAAGAAGCTTGATGAGGAAATGTGGGAAGATGGAAAAGAGTATTACTATTCTCTTAGGGAGCATTACAATGATAAGTTGATGAAAGCAGAGTTCGATGTGGAGCTGGCTGCATTGTTTGTATTTATTAATAAGCATTGCTTTAACGGCTTGTATCGTGTAAATGGCAAGGGACTTTTCAATGTTCCATACAACAATAGTCGTAGAGCTTCAGTTGATGAAAATGCCATCATGGAGATTTCAAAATATCTTCAGGGAGTTAAAATAATTGACGGAGATTTTGAAGTTGCTTGTAAGGATGCCAAGAAGGGCGATTTTGTATTTATAGATAGTCCGTACGCACCATTGAATCCAACTTCTTTTGAATCATATACGAAAGAGGGATTTGACATAGAAAGCCATAAACGACTTGCAAATCTGTTTGATGAATTAACAGCCAGAGGTTGCTACTGTATGCTTACAAATCACAATACTGAGCTGATTAATGAGCTGTATGGTAGCAAAGGATATAAAATAGATGTTGTAAGCGTTAAGCGTATGATTAATTCGGATGCATCCAACAGAGTTGGAGAAGAAGTAATTATATGCAATTATTCATGACCATCAGACCGCGTAGAGGTCTGTGGTAAAAGGAGTCGGGATAATGGAAAACTTATTTACAAAAAAAGTGCCATTATACTTCGAGACAGAAGAATCACAACTTATATTAGGTGATTCCTTTAAAATTCTAACCAAAATGGAACCGGAATCTGTGGATTTGATATTTGCAGATCCCCCCTATTTTTTAAGTAATGATGGTATCACCTGTCAGGGTGGGAAGATGGTTTCAGTAAATAAAGGCTCATGGGATAAGCTTTCGGAAAGTGGAACCAGCGTCGAAGAGAAACACAAGTTTAACAGAAAGTGGATTAAGTTATGTAAGAAAGTACTAAAGCCTAACGGCACGATTTGGATATCAGGAACATTACACAATATATATTCGATAGGTATGGCATTGGAGCAGGAAGGCTTCAAGATAATCAACAACATAACATGGCAGAAAACAAATCCACCACCAAACTTAGCGTGTCGATGCTTTACACATTCCACGGAAACCATTTTATGGGCAAAGAAGAATGAAAAGAAGTCTCGGCATTTTTTTGATTATCAGAAGATGAAAGAAATGAATGATGGAAAGCAGATGAAGGATGTGTGGACAGGTGCGTTAACCAAGCCTTCAGAGAAAACAGAAGGTAAACATCCTACACAGAAGCCGGAATATCTGCTTGAGAAAATTGTATTGGCATCTACGGAGGAAGGACAGGTTATACTGGATCCTTTCTGTGGTTC
>JAAYTK010000061.1 GCA_012523775.1 Clostridiales bacterium
GCTTTAGCAATAGGTTAATGCCCATGGACATATTAGCCGACTTGAGTATGGGAATTCTCTTCGAAGCCTCCTCAATAAGCTGCAAATCCTCCTTGGCAAAGCCGGTTGTACATAAGACGATTCCGATACCGCTCAGTATAGCATAATCCAGCATTTCCCTTACATTTACCGGAGCCGAAAAATCGATAATTACATCGGAAGGCACATTGCATTGCGAAAAACTGTAATAAACGGGATATTGATCATTTCTTCCCACACTGACATCCACACCTGCCACGATAGCGGCATTTTCTTCCTCTTCAATCATACGGGTAACTACTCTTCCCATTTTACCGTTACAGCCTCTTAATATAATATTTGTCATATGCATCCTCCAATCATTATTCTGTGGCGGCTTTAAATCTTCTCTAATTCAGCCTTTAACCTTTCCAGATTTGCAGGCTCCATCTCCGTAAGCGGCATCCTCAGAGGACCCGGATCCAT
This sequence comes from Clostridiales bacterium, assembly GCA_012523775.1. GTDB lineage: Bacteria > Bacillota > Clostridia > Lachnospirales > Lachnospiraceae > Mobilitalea. The sequence continues at coordinate 484 of JAAYTK010000061.1, forward strand.
GCCCATCAGCTTCAATGCTGCCTTAACCGGAATAGGATTCACCTCACAGAATAAGGCATTAATCAGGGGTATATATTTTAGCTGTAAATCACGACTCGCAGCGACATCTCCCTCTAAATATTTAATGACCATATCATGGGTTTCTTTTGGTGCGATATTGGACAGCACGGATATGACACCTATTCCACCCAGTGACAGTACAGGGACAATCATCTCATCGCATCCTGAATACATATCAATATTACCCTGGGTGAGGCTCATAATTTCCGCTACCTGTGCAATATTGGAGCTGGCTTCCTTTATACCGACGATATTATCGACATCCTTCACTAAGGTTGCCACTGTCTTCGGAAGCATATTGCATCCTGTTCTTCCCGGTACATTATACATTATAATAGGAAGAGATACACTTTTCGCTATTGCCGTAAAGTGTGCTATAAGCCCCTTCTGTGTAGCCTTGTTATAATATGGCGTGACGACCAGTAATCCGTCTGCTCCGTGTTTTTCTGCTTCCTGAGACAGATAGATGGCGGTTTCTGTACAGTTAGAACCTGTTCCTGCAATAACAGGTACTCTTTTATTTACCTTATCAACAGCATATTTAATACACTCTAAGTGCTCCTCATGAGTCAGTGTGGACGCCTCTCCTGTCGTACCACATATGATAATACTGTCTGTTTTGTTTGCTATCTGATATTCAATCAGCTCTCCCAGCTTATCATAATCGACCTCATACTTCTCGTTAAACGGCGTAACGATTGCAACGCCTGCTCCTTTAAAAATAGCCATAAATACACCTCCGAATTTTTTTAAACCATAGCTACCAATGTTAACAATATGCTTTCATTAAATGGTTGGTTGGCCTTGTTCAAAAAAAATGTCGACTGCAGAGTCGACACTAAAGAATTCTATACGTAAATAACTATTTACAATACATCATTTCTTTAGGCAGCACTCCATCCATTCCAGTGATGACAGTCATATGGTTATTCACCATATGCCCAGCAATAATAACTCAGGATTATTATCACTTCGGCAATATTCCCTTTCCACTGTGTCAACTATCCCTGAGATATCCGACAGTGTACTGATGAATACTGCGCCTCTACCTTAAGCAATATTTCAAAATATTAGTAAGCCTATATTAACATTTGACTTGCTTACTGTCAATACAATTCCGTAAAAAAGAGTTGTTACAATGAAAATAGTCCGTAACAACCCATAATTATGCTTAATATTCGTCCAAATATTCCAGCTTACTAACCGAAACCTCGTAGGCAATACGCTTCTCAAATTCTGTCTCACTAATCTTCTTCTGGTATTCCCTGCTTTGTATCCTGCCCCATATCTGTACATGTCCGCCTACCTGGAAAGTCTCGGCAAATCTGGCATTCCTTCCCCAGCTAATACATGGGATATAATCCGATTTGCCATAGGGCCTGTTCACTGCAAGCAGAATGTCAGCTATTTCACGTCCCAGTGGAGTCTTACGGTATATAGGGGGTTTGCACACATATCCATCCAAAAAAATAAAATTAGGCTTGGTATTCTCCGATATCTCATCTACAATTTTTATGTCCCTGGCAAATACTGATAAGACTAATTTGTTCTTGCTTTCCTCATGTCTGTTATAGGATCTGAACTGACCCAATATTTCCACGAGTCTTCCCCTATAATCCTGCTTTACATCGATGAGTCGCTCCGAGACCATAATCGGTATAATGTCATATGAACTGCTGAGCCTGCTGACTATTACATCGATTAAATAGAATCCTTCTCCGAATACATCATGACTGAATGTAAATTCACTGGCCACCTCTCCCGCAATACTTACTTGATTATTATCAAATACTTTATCCGTCATTTCGTGCCTCTCCCTTCTATCGTGACGTTTACCTTTACGCCACCTTAATCAAAATGTGGGGTAAATTTATCTGTTTTTGTAACAGCTTTCATTCACCTATGATATTATATATATGCAGAAAGCCAAATTTTAGAAGTAAAAAATTACATATATTTTAAATATATCCATTTTCTGTTATTTTATACAAAAAACTTTCATTAAATTATAAGAAATGATGAATCAAATGTAAATTAGGATTCATATATAAATCGACGGCTACGAAGTAAATTCGCAGCCGTCGAGCCAGCATAGTTATATTTACATTAAAAGACCGCATAATACAGGAATCCTCCTTTAATATACGGTCATATTTTAATCATTTATCTACTCAGCATTGCATCCTCTTATCTCGCATATGGTACGGTCAGGATATTTCTTAATATCGTCAATAGTCTTAATTTCCAGGCGTTCACATACATCCTTAAAATAATTCTTTATGGACTCCTTTGAAATAATTTTATTGTTATACCTGTCTCTTGAAATCTTCAGACCGGTTCTTTCAAGGTTTACAAATGAAAGTAAAGCCTTTGGTCCATACCATGAAAATGCGTCCAGTACCGCTTCAATAAGATCTCTGTCTCTATCGTCCAACAATCCGTCAGTCAACTCCATAGTGTGAACACCACAGCGTTTCAGGCACTGATAAAGCTTAAGATAAGGCATATTCTGAGTGTTTATGCCATAGTCCTCCTGGAACATCTCCCTGTCATATAAGGCCAGTGAAAAAGCCTGAATATAATAAAGCAGGTATTGAATATAACCGGGGCACATATCAGCATCACTCTTGTTTATAATATAGTAAGCAGCGGCGTAAATCTTTGTTGCCATTATTTTTGAAAGAACCGCTTTCTTACTCTTCTTATACGCAACATTAGTCAGGCAGTCCTTTCTTTTGTTAAGTAAATCATAATAGAATTCCGGATTCTCTAATAAGGTCTTTAGTTTATTGGAATATTCGCTTGTAGGAATATCCCCTTCCATATAGCGTATTATTGTAGTCTCTCCCCAACCTAATAATTTCGCCAATGGCTTTTTCCCTATACGATACGATTCCAGTATCTGCCTTATCTCGTCAACTGTTATTACTTCATCATTCAATAATTCGTATCTGTTGTTAATCATTTATATACTCCTTATAACAAAAATTTAACAATGTTAAATTTTTATCTATATAATATCATAATTATCCATGTTTGTATATGGACCTTTTGAATTATTTAATATTTTTTAATACTAAAATTTTCGGAACTCATTTAAATCATGAATAATTATCTTAAAACCTCTAATCAGCCTGTCAAACATACCTATTCTGTATAAGTTTACTATAACCATTCCGACGGGCACCCCTATTATCATTCCGAAAACTCCATTTAGCTGATATCCGACATATAAGAATACAAGCGTACTTAACGGACTTATCCCTATACTGTCGCCAACCATCTTGGGCTGTAATACCTGCTTAAGTATCTGGCATACCAGATATATTACAACCAAGCCGATTGCCCTGAAATAATTGCCCGACAGCATATCAAACAAAGCCCAGGGCCACAACACTGCACCGGTACCAAACACGGGAAGAAAGTCCAGGAATGCAATTCCTAAGGCAAGTAAAAATGAATAAGACACCCTTAAAATCTCAAATCCAATAAACATTATCACACACAACACAAGCATTATCTTAAACTGTGCCTTAAAGTAGCCACCGACAGCTTTGGTGAAGTTATTATATATAAAGTGCCAGCCCTCCACAACCGATCCCGGTAGGATTTTTCTTAAGCCGGCCATGATTTCATCCCTTTTGGCTATAAAGAAATATGCTGATAATATTGTTATTATAAGTGTAATGAAGAAGCTGGCTATATTCTGCGCCAGATTACTAGCCACACTAAAGGTGAGCAGATCCTCCTTCGGCTCAAAATTCATAATATTTTTATTGATGCTGTCTAACAGATTGTTGAGAAATTGCTGAACCGGCTGCGGCATATCTGAGCTGATGTCCCGTATTCTTTCCGAAAGATTAGTCAGTTGAACACCGGTCTGTTCTACGATATAAGGCAAGTCCTTAGCCAATTGCTTACTCTCTCTTACCAGCATGGAAATCAACAGATAAATTACACCTACTATTGCGCCGATAACCACTATTATTATAATAGCGGAACTGTGCTTCCTAAGAATCTTGACCTTCTTTTCCAGAAATCTGACAAGAGGATTAGCTATCATGGCCACAATCCACCCTATCACAAAAGGTAAGAAAAAGCTCAGTAATCTAGGAAACACAAACACCAAAAATAGTACAACTCCTATGGCAAATAATAGGTTGACAATTATTCTAAGATATTTTATAAGTCCGGATTCTCCCATAAAGCCTCCAAAATTCATCTATCGGTACCAGGTACAGGTGCCAGGTACGAATTTTGGTACCTGGCTTCTGTACCTACAGCACCTGTACTTGGTACCGTATTTGATATATTATATAATAGCAAAATTATGCAGACTTTTCCACTATTTATTCCTAAAAGGGTTAATTAATAAGGTAATAAAGAATATTATTGCGGCTATAATTACCACCATGGGGCCTGTGGCAGTTCCCATATAATATGATAGTATAAGACCGGTGATACCGGAAAATACGGCAATCATAACCGAGAACAGATGATACTCCCTCATATTGGAGGCTATGTTGCGGCTGGCCGCGGCAGGTAGTATCAACAGGGCATTTATAATCAATATGCCTATCCATTTTATAGACAGCATGACTATAACGGCCAGCAAGATGCTAAAGGAATCCTCCATGATATTGGATTTCACATTCTTACTTCTTGCCAGGGATACATTTACACCGACCGAATTAAGTTTATTGAAGAAAAGAAACCAGTATATCAGAGAAATAACTAAGATTATACACAGTAAGCCAATCTCTTTAGTTGTAATGCTTAGGATGTCACCCAAAAGCAATCCCGAATATTTGGAGAAGTTGCCGCCCTTGGAGAGTATCAGCAGACCTATTGACATACTGAA
>JAAYTK010000062.1 GCA_012523775.1 Clostridiales bacterium
ATTTGAGCCAACATTGGTGTCTTGATTATCACCGTCTTCCTTGTCCTTGGTTCCACATGCTGTCAAAGTAGCCATTGCCAACACTAAAACCATTAATATTGCTAATATCTTCTTCATAAAACATCCCTCCGTATAATGTTCGGTAACTTGTACCGTCATCTATATTATACTAAATCTAGTTTATTTTTCAACATAAAACTCAAAGTATTGCATTATTTGGATTCCTGATGGCTTTGTTTTTTTAGCGCTTCTATGAAACACTGATAGCACATGGATGTATATGTATCATTACCTCCAATCAGTATTTGCTCTCCTTCGGTTATAATCTTTCCGTCCTCTCCTTTTCTGACATTTACCGTCGCCTTTTTACCACAGGAGCATATGGTTTTAATTTCTGTAATGGAATCAGCTATTTCCATTAATCTTTTACTGCCCGGAAACATCTTAGTACGAAAATCGATTCTGAGTCCAAAGCAAAGCACAGGTATATCGTATTCTATGACTATCATCGAAAGCTGATCGACTTGAGCCTCTGTAAGAAACTGACATTCGTCGACAATTATCACATCCACCTTATTCTTCAGTTCTAAGAAACTTTTATATACATCCTCATCCGTTGACAGCTCATATGCCCTGGCCTCTAAGCCGATTCTTGACCTAAGCATTCCTTCTTTGTCTCTGTTATCGATGATTGGCTTTATAAGCCAAACACTCATACCCCGCTCTTCATAATTGAACTTGGTAATTAATGCCTGTGCTGTTTTTGAGCTTCCCATTACGCCATATTTAAAGTAGAGCTTTGCCATAATACATCATCCTTTATATTTAATTATTAATAAATTTAGTAAGCCTTTTTAATATTACCGCGGCGAGAATGCCTATAAGCGTTCCGCTGATAACTCCCGAAACCATTAATACCGGTAAATAATATAGCATTCCCATATTATTAACATATATTATAGCAACAATAATCTGCCCGATATTATGAGCGATTCCTCCAATAATGCTGACTCCTACCATACTAAACAGCTTAAGCTTGAGAAAAACAGTCATCATAAGCCAGCTGAGGAATCCTCCTGCAAAGCTGAAAATCAAAGTCGAGGGATCTCTAAATGTAAATCCCACCAAAAGAATTCGTATCATGGACAGAACGAATGCTTCCTTAACACCGATACCGTATATGACTATGATAACCACCAGGTTAGCCAATCCCAGCTTTATTCCGGGTACGGGAAACGGTATCGGAAATAAGCTTTCAATATAACTGAATATAAAAGCCAATGCTATGAATAATCCGTATAATGCAATTTTTCTTGATTTCATTATAACTCCTCTATGTTCATGGGGTTACCCAATCATTCGGCGATAGCATCAAGATCGCTTTCCTCACCGCCAAATATCTCAAGAACAACCCCATTAGGAAGGCATGTAATTCTCTCATTGGTATAATGAGCCTTTCCCTGCTTGACACACAGCTTATCGGGACAGCTTGCATCAATCATCTTTACATATCCATCCCTTATTTCAAAGGTGTTCCATTCCCCATCATCATGCTCGATCTTATATGTTGTATCTTCATTTAAATAAAAGCTCATATATTCTTTTCCGTCTATTGTTACAATCAACCTACTGCCCTCGTTTTTGAATAACTGCATCAAAAGAAAACCGACGGCAATGAGTATAATTATAGAGCCCAGTAAATAAAAATCGTTTTTTTTCATAATTCATACCTTAATATTATAAGGAGCAAGTGTTTTTATAGCTATGGTTCATTAGCTACACTTGCCCATTGTTAAGTAGTAATGATTCATTTTTATCAGAACATTGAAAGAATCATATATATTATACCTACTGATACCAGTTCTACAGGCAGATTCTTAATTTCCCTGCTTATTCTTGAAAATATAAGGTATCTACGTATCGAAATATATAGTATAAGGACTATTGCTATGGTTATAACCATACTCACAGTAGGACTTATACTGTCGATTATAAAAGGCTGTATAACCAGGACCACCGGCAGAATAGTAATCAAACCGTCTGTATTCACAGCGTTTACATTTAAATCCTTATAGTAGATTCTGTTCAGAATGGCTATACCTATGCCCGCCAGCAGAAACCCCATAACAGCCTCGGAGAAGCCATAAGAAAAATAATCCGATTCTGCTATCTTAAATCCGTATATAGCACCTGTGGCCATAAACTCTCTTATAATTGATATTATTAGAAGTATAGCATATGCACCCGCTCCCTCAAAGAGAAAACGGCTATAATCCATATCATCTTCCGCATAAATAATATGCTTTGATATTAATATTCCAAGGAAGACATGAAGTATATAAGTAGTGGTTTCGACCTTTAGGTTTAATACCGTAATTAAAACTATCTGAAATATAGAATAAGTAAGGGATACCATAAGTATGATAATACATGCATTCCTGCTCCACTTAGGTATCATGTTTCTGAATATGCTGTCCAGCACAAGTCCAAGGGTAGTTAAGAGCATGATAAGAATACCCGTTATCAGGGCTTCTCTCATGTTCTGTGAAAAAACCACCATAGCCAGTGCAAATGCCTCCAGCGGATATCTTACCTTCATATACTCTTCCTTTCTGAGAACTAATTACTCCCCTGCATATGCGCTAATGAATTCGTATGCATTATTTACAAGCTTACGTATGGCATCGGTGGTTACCGTCGCACCGGAGATACCGTCGATTTCACTACTGTCAGCCCCTGACATTCCCTTAAACTGCTCCAGGTAGCTTTCATCTTCCATGTTTGCTCCATAACCGGGAGTCTCGGCATGGCTAACAACCTTAACCTCTTTAATAGTCTTTGCGTCACTTTCAAAAATAATTTCCCATGTTACAGGCTTATTCGGAGGAGCAAATCCCTTTGCTTCAGCTACTACAGAATATCCTGTGACGTTACCGCTGTCGTCAGTAAGTTCTCTGGCGGATGCAATTCCTTCAGCATCTGCTACATCTATAGCTCCGGGTAATTCCTCTGCAACCTGTTCTTTGTCCGCATTGTTATCGGCTCCATCCTTGGTTAAAATCTTGCTCCCATAAATAACTCCAAATGCAAGAACAGTTACAACTGCTAAAGCAATAATACCTTTTAATCTACTATCCTTCATAATATTTTCCTCTCTTTTTTATAATATTTTATACAACTATCTTTTGTTATTTTTTAAACCAACACCGTATATATGAGGTCTAATTATTGTATCGATCAGACCGGATAAGCAGTTTGCAACCAGAATTCCATAGCTTACGCCCTCAGGCAGTCTGCCCCAAATCCTGATTCCTGCTGTAACCACTCCGGCTATGATTGATAAGACCACCTTAACCCTTGGAGCAACCGAAGCATAATCGGTCATCATAAAGCAGGCTCCGAGAATTAATCCACCCGACATTAAATTAGTCAGTATATCTCCCTTAAACATTCCATCCTTTGCAAACACAAAGGTTATAAGCAAAACTGTCAGAACATAAGTACCCGCAGCCGCCAAATTAACAACTCTTCGATAACATAAATAAGCAAATCCAATTAACAACAGGAGTACACTGGTCTCTCCTATGCAACCCGGAATATTGCCTATGAACATGTCCCATTTTGTGAACTGTGCGGTATCTGAGCCGGCCTTATACAATCCCAGAACCGTCGCTGAGCTTATAGCATCCGCACCGTTATGGTATGTCGTTACATAGTTGGATATTGATGCTGGCCACAGAAACATTAACAGAGCCCTACCCATTAATGCCGGGTTGGCAAAATTACTTCCTATTCCACCAAAGAATTGCTTTACTACCACAATAGCAAAGACGGAAGCCACCATTACTGCCCATATGGGTGTCGTAGAAGGAACATTAAACGCTATCAGCATACCGGTTACAACTGCACTCCAATCACTGACAGTCAACTGCTCCCTTCTTATCTTCTGCCATATATACTCAGATAACAGACAGGTTGTGACACTGGCTAAAGTAAGAATAAGCGAGTTGATTCCGAAGAAATATATGCCTCCCAATAAGGCCGGCAGCATTGCCAGAACAACATCCTGCATTATTTCCTTTGTTGATCTGTTCATGGTGATATGTGGGCTTACATCATGTAATTGCTCGGCTACCTTTAGCTTCATGATTTACTACTCCTCTCTTGTCTTTGCCTGAAAACCTCTGTCTTAGCCTCCGTAATACGATATGCTAATTCCCTCTTTGCAGGACAGACATAGGAACAGCAGCCACAGCTGATACATTCTGTTGCATAAAGCTTTTCACATAATACAATGTCATTCTCTATGGCCGCATAATCAATTTTGAAAGGAGCAAGTCCTGCCGGACATACTCTCTCACATTCACCACAACGGATACAAGGGGACTCGACTTTTGTGAAATCCTCCAATACAAGCAGTCCTGAGGTGGTTTTAGTAACACTAAGCATTAAATCCTCTTTAGTGCCTCCAATCTGAATACAATGACCGGTCATAGGTCCCCCATCAATAACCCTGCTTGTCTTTGCTTTAAAATCTCCGGATAAATCAATCAATTCACTGAATCTGGTTCCGATAGGGACCAGATAATTACACGGCTCCTTCACTTTACCTGTAACCGTCACTACTCTGGTTATAAGCGGCTCATTGCCCAATACAATATCCGATAAAGCCTTCGCCGTTGCCACGTTATTGATAATCACCCCGATACTGGCAGGTAGCTTACCTGCAGGCACTTCCATACCCATAACGGCTTCCACCAGCTGGCGTTCACCGCCCTGTGGATATCTCGTTGGCAAAACTCTAATCTCTATAGGTAGGTCGTTCTTAAGTATAATATACTCAAAATCCTTGGCTACATCCTGTTTATTATCCTCGAAGCACAATATGGCTTTTTTTGCGGAAGCAGCCTTAATAAACAGGAGTATACCATTAATTATTGAATATCCATACTCCTTCATAAGAACATGGTCGCATGTCAGATAAGGCTCGCATTCGGCAGCGTTAATAAGAACATATTGAATATCTTCCTCAGTCTCATATTTTACATGGGTAGGAAAACCTGCTCCACCCATACCAATAATACCGCCTTCGACCATTTTAGATATAATGGTTTCTACGGTATATGAAGATATGTCTACCAGTCCCTGTTCATAATCGTTAGAAGCCCTTTTTGTATCTGCTTCTTTATCGTCGGCTTCAATAACGATAATTTCTATATCTCTGCCCCAATCGTCCCTTATTGTCTTAATGTCATTAACCGTTCCGCTTATGCTGGCATGGATATTTGCCGAACCGAAGGACACAGATTTACCTATTAAATCTCCTCTTGAAACCTTGTCTTTTACCTTAACAATTGCCTCGCAGACACTGTTAGGTGACTGCTTCATAGAAATCTCCACTGATTTAGGTGTATACATACGTATCGGTACCTGATTACTTAACAGCTTATCAGTACCGTCAGCCGGATGAATACCGCCATGAAAATAGTGCCTCAAGCATTAGTCCTCCTACATTCTGGTAGTTTTATATATCTAAATTATCATAATACGCGTATTATTAAATGTCAAGCAGTAGCATACAAATTAGTATCATTTAAGCCCATATATCTTTACTCCAAATACTCTCTATTAATATGCTCATAATTATTAAGTCACATTCAATTTAATCTTTTTTCTTCAAAATATTCCAATATTTTCTCTTATCTTTAACAAAAGACTCCTTACCCGAATATTATAATATATAGATTTCTGAAAGGAGTAACATTATGTATCTTCTATTTTCTGCATTTTCAGTAGAATTTATTAAAGCTTCAATTCTATGGAGCTTATATATAGAGAATAAAGTCCTGGCCATAGTCTGTCTGTCAATGCTTTTATGTATTACTGCAGTTATAACCGGACTACGTAGAAAAAAGATTAAAAAAGGAAAAGAAAAACCGGTTGTACGCCCTATAACAGATGTAATCGGAACCGATCCAAAAGTCGTGGAAGAACTGAATCAGGATTTAAGTACTTTTGGTTTCGCCTATGATATCTCGCAAGATATTTTCTATTCTCTTCTGAACTGCTGGCAAAGAAAATTCGGATATTTCAGATTATATGATGAGGCAAGCGCTACTTTTAGTATGATAATCGACTGCGAGCCTATTTACTTTGAATACAACGGAATAAAATGGTTAATCGAATTTTGGAAGGGTCAATACGGTATGACTACCGGCGGAGAGGTAGGAATCTACTATACCAAGGGTCCGGATCTTAACATCCCAGGTGTGTTTAACGGGACATTTTATTATTGTGTCAAGGATGAGGATATGATTAATATGTCCTTTGCCTTTAGAAAAAACGGCAATCTTTTATTTACTAGAAGTGATTACCATTGGTGGATTACCGGATTTAAACTTGCTGAGTTTTCACAACCTTCGGAACTCACAATGGACATTATCCTTGATTTATATGACCGACCGATGGCTGAAGCTTTTGTCAATGGCCTGAAAAAAGCCGGCTATACTGATGGCGAATATGCGATTCGGGGAAGAAGGGTCTATGTTCACTTTGATAAACCTCATACCCAACAACCATATACGCGTAATCCTCTAACCGTCCACCTTATGCAGCGTAATAATAGGTCGTATTGCGATGCCTATAATTATCTGACACAGGCATATTCTACTACAGTAGATAAGTTAATGTTCTTAAAATATCGGTCACCGGAAATGTATAATCAGATATTAGCGATGGGTAAGCCCATTCAGGTATTTGAATCATATAACAAAATTAAGGATTTCCTTGATAATCGGTATGAAGAACAGGGGGGATAATATGCGGGTAAATAAAAGATTATCTCAGGTATTATCCTCTTCTCCCAAAATACCCTTTAATGATTATTCCAGAATTATAATAATGAGTGATTGTCACAGAGGCGACGGAGGCTTTTCGGATAATTTTTCGGTTAATCAAAATATTTTTTTTGCTGCACTTAAATTTTACTACGAAAGAGATTTTACTTATATAGAATTGGGAGACGGCGATGAACTTTGGGAGAACAGGAAAATCGAAAGGATTATCAGCACCCATAGTGATGCTTTTTGGCTTTTATCACAATTCTATAGAGAAGGCAGGTTTCACATGATTTTTGGAAACCACGACATAATAAAGAAGGATCCAAAATACTCAAAAACAAGCTGCAAATCCTTCTTCTGTGACAGTATAAATGCCGAGCTGCCACTTTTTCCCGAAATCAGAATACATGAAGGATTAATACTTGACTACTTACATGCTCCTATACAAATATTCCTTACACACGGACATCAGGCTGATATTCTAAATGATGCTTTTTGGAAATTATCGAGGTTCATGGTCCGCTATATATGGAGACCTTTAGAGCTAATCGGTATAAGAGACCCTACCAGTGCTGCAAAAAACAATGAACGTAAGAGCAAGGTGGAAAAAAGGCTGGCAGACTGGTCCGCCAAGAATAATCAGATGATTATAACAGGCCATACCCATAGACCTGTCTTTCCACAGCCGGGGGAAGGTCTGTATTTCAATGATGGAAGTTGTGTTCATCCAAGATGTATTACGGGTATCGAGATTCAGAACGGAAGCCTTGCATTAATTAAATGGGCAATAATGACCAGGAATGACCGTTCTCTTTATGTAGGACGGGAGCTTCTTGAGGGTCCTGTCATGATAGAGGACTATTTTCATATAATACAAAAAAGTGCTATGTGATGATGCATGGGCAGTTATATACCTAAATATAGCTGCACCGTGCATCATTGTCATACAAGTCATATACTATTCCCGTAAATCTATTACACTGGTCGGACAACCGTCTCTTGCTTCTTCTGCTCTTTCCAGGCATTCCTTTGGTATATCATCCTCAATGGCCTCGGAAACTCCATCCTCATTATAGCTAAACACCTCCGGACAGACATCAATACATAATCCACAGCTAATACATCCGTCCTGATCAACGTATGCCTTCATATACAGACTCCTTTCCTGTTACTTATATTAATAATATTATTAAGGTTATTATGTTTAATTGAATTACAATTATTCCTATATAAATAATATTTCTTAATTTGTAAATTATAAGAATATGTACTCTATATAGCAACAGGAGGGGAATATGGAAATAGGAAAGGTTGTAATTTCATCCTTAGTGTCTTTAGGAGCATTATTTATTCTGACGAAAATGATGGGTAACAGAGAAATGGCTCAGCTTAGTATGTTCGACTATATCAGCAGTATAGCCATAGGTTCAATTGCAGGCGAGATGGCTGCCATGTCTACTGAAAATCTAATCGAGCCTTTATTATCAATGACAATACTTTCATTATTTACCTTAACTATAAACTACTTAACATGTAAATCAATTATTCTCAGAAGGTTCTTTCAGGGTCAGGCGTTATTGCTTTATCAGAACGGACAAATTTATGAGAAAAATCTGTTATATGCCAAGCTAGATATAGGTGAATTATTGGCAGAATGCAGGGTTCAAGGCTATTTTAATTTAGAGGATATCCACACCATATTATTGGAAAGCAACGGTAAGCTCAGTATTCTTCCGGTATCGATAACCAGGCCGCTTACTCCTAATGATATCAATATATCTCCTGAACAAGACATGCCCATGGCAAATATAATCATCGATGGTAAAATCATGTCCGGTAATTTAAAATATACCGGAAAAAATGAAGCATGGTTAAAAAAAAGACTGACACAGAAGGGAGTTTCCGATATTAAAGAAATAATTCTTGCCACATTTGACAATACCAAGGATGATATTAATGTCTACTTAAAGAATCATAAGAAATATAAAAATGACATTTTTGAATAAAGGAATGAAAGCCGCTAACAAAACATAAGATATTACGAGCTTTATGTTAGGGATGGCTTGTCTATGATGTCAAAGTATAAGGCCAAGCATATTATTATTTTTGAATTAATATTACTGCTTATTCTTTCATCGGCTCTGATTAAACAGGGTCTGGATCAGGAGGCCGCCATGTATGCCTCCATGTATGATGGCGAAAAGAAATTTATTAAATGGGTCAGTTTTGATGTGAGTCATAAGGCCCTTGACAGGGCATATCGTTATGACGTTGAAACCATAGAAGGCGAAGTACATCTGAACTGGATCGAGCTATTAGCTTATCTCGGTGCCAGATACGGTGGCGATTTTTCAAAGTATAAGGAAAAACATATGACCGATATAGCCAAAAAACTATTATCAGGAGAAAGTATAGATGACCTTACCAAGGATATGAAATACTACAATTATTATTATGAAGCATATTCTGCCGTTCTGGGTGGTATGGTGGGTAAATATCAGATTGAGGTTAAGGACGAATCGGCTCCCGGAGGGAAACGATGGGAAGAAAAATACGGTCTTAAAGCCTTCCTTCCCATCGCTAAGTATTATCCATACAGTCATTTTGATGATTTCGGCGTATCGAGAAGCTACGGCTTTAGGAGAAAGCATCTCGGTCATGATATGATGGGGCAGGTCGGTACTCCGATTATAGCTGTAGAATCCGGATATGTCGAGGCTCTGGGATGGAACCAATATGGGGGATGGAGAATCGGGATTCGAAGCTTCGATAAAAAAAGATACTATTACTATGCACATCTTCGTAAGAACTTTCCATTTAATAAGTCCTTAAAGGAAGGAAGTGTGGTATTGGCAGGAGATGTTATCGGATATCTTGGGCGAACAGGATACAGCAGCAAGGAAAACGCCAATAACATACGAACACCGCACCTTCATTTCGGTATGCAATTAATATTTGATGAATCACAGAAGGAAAGCGTCAATGAAATCTGGATTGACTGCTACGATTTAATCTTATTCCTATATAATAACCGTTCGGAGACTGTCAAAGACCCTGAGACTAAGGAATATCACAGAGTATATAATATGATTGATCCCGTTGCAGATGATTATATAAATCATCAAATCTATGATTATGATGATGAATATATCGATATACATATTTATGAATAGCTCATATGATATCAATACTGCTGCTTTATATGCTTCCTCTTCAGTATACACAATAAACCAAAGAATACAGGTATAATATACTGAAAGACCAGATTAATGTTCAAGATTATAAATCTGAAAAAATAATCGAATTCGAATTGTGTGGAGCTTACAATATAAGAAAGATAATAACTGATTATGGCCAAAGGCAGAAACAGAAAACCTCTCTCCCTTATCCCGAATAACCACTGAATCAATCGCATAAGAATAATAAACATAATACAGATTGTCACAAAATCCGATAGTATGCATATTAGTGTTACAAGAACCTCGAAGCGTTCAAATATATTAAAAAATGATATACTCTTTACGGTAATATAAAATGGAAAGGGAAGGTTGGCAGTCAATGCAGCACCCGTTATTCCATAAGTAAATATGGTTATAACAAAGCTAATAAATATAAAAATTATTGAACCTGACCAAAGCCTTCTTATTTGTTTTTTAGAGAGTGCTATCCCTAATTTATCGGCAAAGAACAGTATAAGAGTCAGATTGCCTCCAACAGCTATTACAGCCTTTGAAGCCCTGATGGTTGATGGAAAATTAATTGTTGACATAGGAAAAAGATAATCCGTTCTCAATCTGCCAACAGCACATACGAATAAAACTCCTATTAGAAGAATAATCGGTCCCAAGGCAAATTCCGAGAATCTGAAAATCGTTTTGCTTCCCCTAAGAAGCGCATAATAAACCAGAATAAGTATGATCTGCATGAAGAAATCCGACCTGGTCTTTGGCATCAGGGTAAACTGTAGTGTAAGAGAGTATATGTTTAGCTTTGCAGAAAGAGAAATTAAAATCCAGAATATATAGAGTAAAGTTATAAACTTCGCAAATACTCTCCCGCTTAGATGTACCATTATTTCATATAAATTAAGTCCCGGAAAGGACCTGATAAGAAGTAATATTCCAGCTGTAAGAGGCAATATGGCAAATACAGACCAAAATGGGCTTAAATATCCTCCTCTACCGGCTTCCCTTGCCAGCATAGAAGGTATTTGTCTTAAAACCGGAGAAAGAGATATAAACAGATACATAAATACAACCTGTCGCATAGTTAACTGCTTATTCATATAGATACCTCATTTCATATGTTTTTCCAAAGTATAGACAATGCTTGGAATGTACGGATAAATCATTCGGACAATTCCTAATGCAAGGCCTATCACAGACAAAAGCAGAAAAAGACAAATATTGCGCTTCTTTTTTAATAATTCATCCTTCTCCTTTATGAACGTTATTAAGAGTAAGCCTCCAAAGACATATATCATTTTAACCTCCGTTTAATCTTTACTAGTTTAGAATGAATGATTTTGTAATCTGTGAGTTAACGTTAAATTCATATTCTATCTCGGATATTTTATCCTTCCAATTATACTCATACTCACTCCATTTTCTTGTATGCTGATTTTGAATCAATCTGGCTATCTGAAGAATATCTCTGCCTGTATTTTTCGAATAGTCTGTGGCCTTTTTCATTATTTCGATTATATAATCATTCTGCATATCAGTGAGACGATTAAGCTCTTCAAAGGTAAATATATCTTCCCTTATATTAATTTCCTTAATCATTGTTTCAAAATCCAATTTAATGACAATTCTAATACTATTATCCTGTATCTCTGATTTTATATGACTCTTTGAATAGGATATGGATAAACCTACATTATCATCTAGATATATTGGATAGGCTCTTATTATATCCTTAATAAAATTAACTCCGGAAGAGGTCTCCATATCAAGATAGTCCGCCAATATATTATTTTCGAATACCGCATATCCCTGTAATAGGAACGAGCCCTCCTCTGCAACCAGATATGGTATGATTCCGATTGTTATATCATTTTCCAATTCATTCAATACATTAACTAAGGTGTTATCATTTCTTGTGACAAGCTCCTCCTGCTTTTGCTCAACAGCCTTCATATCTTCATGTATTATCTGGCCTTTTTCAAGGCTTTGTGCAATAAATTCAGATGCATCCATATCCTTTGTAACAAAGAGTAAGGATTCCATTTTGACTGTCTCATCTCTGGAAAGAAAATCAATGCAAATGTCCAACCCCCTTTTAGCTGCCCCCTCACCCAAAAGAAAGAATCCTGTATTTGCTATTGATACAGTCTTTTTGTCCTTCAGTCTAAAGTTTTGAAAAGCCGCATAAGGAGTGGCACCTGAACCCTTAGATGTTACTTCCTGACCGGCGGAGCCCTTCTCGGTATCTGCTCCCTTTTCTCCGCTGTATAATGCAGTAATTACATACTCCCCATCTGAAAAATCTATCCCGATGACATGAACCAAATTTATCTCGTCTATTTCTCTGCGGTTCATATCATGACTGCATCCACAGATTAAAATGGGAAAAAGCAATATTATCAGCTTTTTCATAACCTATCCCTCCGCTCACTCTGCATTGACTTACGCTTTTGAAAGTATTTAATCGGGAAACGGAATATCGTATCTCTTATATTTCTCTCCTCCACATCAACAAAAGGTGATATATAGGCTATACCGTAATTGTTCAGGCTGCAAAGATGTGTTATGAGTATTATTAATCCGATTGCAAGGCCAAAAAAACCGGCCACAGCCGCCAATACCGTAAGTAAAAATCTGGACAACCTTATACCACTGCTTAAGTCCTGGTTAGGCATGATAAACCCCGATATCCCTGCCAACGCGACTATTACTACGACCGCCGGTGATATAAGATTTGCCGCAACAGCCGATTGTCCTACCACCAGACCACCGAGAATCGACATGGCTGTGCCTACGGCTTTCGGAAGCCTTAAACCTGCTTCTATCAAAATCTCAAATGATATCAATAGCCCCAGCACTTCTGATGCGGAAGAAAAAGGTACATTTTGCTTGGCTGCCTGTGTCGACAGAGCAAGCTGTACCGGCAGCATCTGAACCTGATAGGTAGTTGCCGCAATATAAAATGCAGGCAAAAATAAAGTAACTATCATAGACATATACCTAATGATTCTAAGAGAGGATCCTATAAAGAAATGGTTTGCATAATCGTCCGGAGACTGCATCAGCATGGGAAGCTGGCATGGCAGAAGGTACGCAAAGGGTATCCCGTCCACCACAAGTGCCACTCTTCCGTCAGATAAATTAGCGGCAACCCGATCAGGTCTTTGCGTATACATAATCTGCGGAAAAATACTGTGTTTGTTCTCGACCAGAAACTCCTCTATAAATGCAGGAGTAGATATATTGTCAATATCTATTTCGTTAATGATAGTGCGTATTTTGTTCACAGTTGCCGAATCGGCAATACCGTTTATATATATTAAGGCTATGTCGGTTTTTGATATACGACCGGCTGATAACGTTTCTACAACCAAATGCTCCGATCTGATTCTTCTTCGGATTAATGCAGTGTTCATACGCATAACTTCAATAAAAGATTCCTTAGAGCCCTTCATCACATTCTCTTCCGAGGGTTCCTGAATAGATCTTTTCTCAAACATTCTTATGTCATATACAATAGCTTTTTCTTCGGTATCAAATATTAATGCCACCATTCCGCTCAGAACATATTTTAATAAGAGCTGATAATCAGCTTCTTCCTTGGTAAACACATGATAGGTACCGCCTTCCAATAAATAATCCATCATAGCCCGCTCTGTCATGCAGCCGCTTAAATATGGGTCAAATTTCAGTGACCTGAATACCGCCTCATCAAATAATGACTGATTTATTAGCCCATCCACACAAAATAAATGTACGGTTATTCCGTTCTGGTTGATTTTTATCGGTCGGACAATTACGTCTCCACTATTATTAAAGAGCTCCTTAAGCCAAGCCGAATTTATTCTGTTCATCATATACAGCCCTCACCTTAACAAATATAGAGCAAATATCTATATCTATATTTTCCTTATAATACCGAAAATATGCAAAATATCGGAATAAAAATAAGGCTCCTGCATATTATGCAAAAGCCCATTGTCTGAATTCCTAATAATTTATCTTTAGTTAAAAACGGATTAATAGAAGTAGTCATCTATCATATCCTTAATATGTACCGGAAACACCATTCCCTTAGCTAATATCTTCAGAAATAATTCTGCTTCACCTTCATCATCTGTAATATTTTCTACATAGCAATAATTATTCGTTTCATTATCATTACTTCCAACTCTTATACATTCTAAGCTATAGAGTGCGTTTTTAAAGATTAGATTATAAACAATTTCAATATTCTCATCTTTTGCAGAAGTAGTTATGGTTCTTAATGACTGGCTCATAATAACTAGTCCACCCCTTTAGTATAATATTTATAATTAATTATATCAGTTATCTTAAAATAATAATATATGAATTCATGATTTTAATTATGTAATTAATAGAACAGAATCCATAATACACCAGTCACTAATACATAAAATGAATATATAGGCAAACTATCTCACTTATAAACAAATTAAGGTTTAAATATATGTAAGGACAAGATTATGCAGTCAAATAATCCTGTCCTGAAAGTTCTTATAATTCAATCGGTTCTACTTCTGCCATTTGCTTATAAACAGAATACCGTTCCTTAGCCTGCCTTTCGGCCCGTGCAAATAATTCTTCGGCAGCCTCAGGATATGCCTTAGCCAATGAACTATAACGTACCTGTTGCATTATATATTCCCTAAAGCTTTCCGTTGGCTCCTTTGAATCAAGAATAAACGGATTCTTTCCCTCCTTCCTCAGCATTGGATTATATCTGTAAAGATGCCAATATCCGGCCTGCACCGCCTTCTTTATATTAGCCATGCTTCTGCCCATGCCTTCCTTGATTCCATGATTTATACAGGGGGAATAGCATATTATAAGCGAGGGACCCTTATAGCTTTCTGCCTCTCTTAATGCCCTGATAAGCTGTGTATTATCTGCATGTATCCCGACCTGAGCAACATAGACATTTCCGTAGGTCATCATCATCCTTCCCAGATCCTTTTTCCCCTGCTTTTTCCCGGAGGCGGCAAACTTAGCGATGGCTGCCGTCGGTGTGGACTTGGATGCCTGACCGCCTGTATTTGAGTAAACCTCTGTATCAAATACAAGCACATTCACATCCTCGCCGGAGGCAAGCACATGATCCAACCCTCCATAGCCTATATCATAGGCCCATCCGTCGCCGCCAACAAGCCAAATCGACCTTTTTGAAAGATAATCCTTATTATCCTTAATATCATCAACCAGATTCATTATTTCCACATCGGTCGAGGTAAAATCCTCCAGTAAATTCAGTAATTTTTCACCGGCCTTCGACGAAAGCTTTCCGTCCTCTTTATAGTGAATCCAGTCATGAAACGCTTCCTTTAGCTTATCCTCTATATTCATTCCGTTAAGTTTTCTCATTGTTTCTTCCAGTTTATTTCGTATTTGCTTTACTCCCAAGTACATGCCAAAGCCATATTCCGCATTATCCTCAAACAGCGAATTAGCCCAGGAAGGACCCTTACATTCTTCATTTACGGTATAAGCCGTACTTGGAGCGGAGGATGCCCATATGGATGAACAACCGGTGGCATTGGCAATCATCATTCTCTCACCGAATAACTGAGTAACAAGCTTAATATATGGGGTCTCACCGCAGCCTGCACAGGCTCCCGAAAATTCAATCAAAGGAGGCATGAATTGACTGTCCTTAAACGACTGTCCATATGCCAGATCCTTCTTAAATCGAACCTTGTCGATAGCAAATTCCCAATTGGGTATTTCATTGGGAAGCTGACTTTCAATGGGTTTCATGATTAATGCCTTGCCCTTAGCGGGACATATGTCGGCACAATTACCACAGCCTGTACAATCCATAGGACTAATCTGAATTTTATAATGAAGTCCCTCAAAGGCTTTGCCGGTTGCCTTCTTTGTAACGAAGGTTTCCGGTGCCTGACTCAACTCATCATCGTTTAGTAAAAACGGTCTGATGACAGCATGGGGACATACCAATGAGCATTGATTACATTGAATACAGCGCTCGACAATCCATTCAGGAACGTTCACCGCTATGCCTCTCTTTTCATAGGCTGTGGTTCCGGACGGGAAACTACCGTCCTCTCTGCCTGAAAATGCACTGACAGGAAGCTCCCCACCCTTCATCTCAGACATTGGACGCATTACTTTTCTAATAAATTCCGGTTCTTTTACTTTATCCTCGTCATCATCCTTCAAATCTATCCAGTCCGCCGGTATCTCTATCTCCCGTATGGCATTGATACCCTGATCTACGGCTTCATGATTCATCTTTACTACCTTTTCACCCTTATTGCCGTACATCTTAACGATGACATCCTTAAGCTCCTTAATATAGACATCTTCAGGCAGTAAATTAGTAAGCTTAAAAAAAGCTCCCTGCATTACCATGTTAATTCTATTCCCAAGACCTATCTCTTCAGCTATTTTAATTGCGTTGACGGTGTAAAAACGTGCTTTCTTTTTAGCGAGCTTTCGCTTCATCTTTGAAGGAAGTTGTTTATTGAGCTCCTCCTCATTCCATTGAGTGTTGAGCACAAATATACCTCCCGTTTTTAAGCTCTCCAACAGATCATACTTATTGACATATGATGGATTGTGACACGCAACATAATCCGCATTATTGACCAAATACGTCGAGCGTATCGGATGATTGGAGAATCTCAGATGAGATACTGTTACTCCTCCTGATTTCTTAGAATCATAGTCGAAATATGCCTGCACCTTCATATCTGAATTGTCACCAATAATCTTAATGGCCTGTTTATTGGCTCCGACTGTTCCGTCTGATCCAAGCCCCCATATCTGACAAGCCTTCAAATCCTCCGGCTCCACATCTATACCCTCTATAGTTTTTAGAGATGTCTTTGTTACATCGTCGATTATTCCGATTGTAAATGAATTCTTTGGTTGTGACTGCTTTAAATTTTCATATACTGCAGCGATCTGACCCGGTGTTGTATCCTTGGACGCAAGACCGTATCTTCCGCCAACTATCAAGGGCGGATTTGCCACATCCTTATATGCCGAGCATACATCCACATAGAGAGGTTCACCGACTGCACCGGGTTCCTTGGTTCGGTCCAGAACGGCGATTGCTTTGACGGTTGACGGTATCGCTTCCAACAGATGACTGACAGAAAACGGCCTGTATAAACGGACCTTAATAAGTCCGTACTTTTCACCTCTATTATTATAATAATCGA
Organism: Clostridiales bacterium; assembly: GCA_012523775.1. GTDB lineage: Bacteria > Bacillota > Clostridia > Lachnospirales > Lachnospiraceae > Mobilitalea. Next base: position 17,230 of record JAAYTK010000062.1, read on the forward strand.
TGGTCTGCTCTATTGTCTCGGTTACAGAACCCATGGCAATAATTACATACTCTGAATCTTCGGCACCATAGTAGTCAAACAGATGATATTGCCTTCCTGTTATCTTCGCCATGCTGTTCATATACTCTTCTACAGTATAGATTAAATCATAGTAAAATTGATTTGAAGCCTCCCTGCCCTGAAAATATATATCAGAGTTCTGCGCAGTTCCCCTAAAGAAGGGATTATTAGGTGAAAGTGCACGCTCTTTAAATGCTTTAACCGCATCCATATCCAATAGCTCTGCGTAATCCTTATATTCCATCAAATCTATTTTCTGTACCTCATGAGAGGTGCGAAATCCATCGAAGAAATGTACAAAGGGCAGGCGTCCTTTTACTGCAGACAGGTGTGCTATCGGAGCTAAATCAGCCACCTCCTGGACAGATCCCGAAGCAAGCATAGCACATCCTGTCTGTCTTACTGCCATCACATCCTGATGATCGCCAAAAATACTTAGAGCATGTGTAGCTATAGCCCTGGCACTTACATGAATGACACCGGGAAGAAGCTCTCCTGCTATCTTATAAATATTCGGTATCATAAGCAATAGACCCTGTGAAGCCGTAAAAGTGGTTGATAGTGCCCCTGCCTGCAAAGACCCGTGAAAGGCACCGCTTGCCCCGGCCTCTGACTGCATCTCCACCACATTCACTGTCTGACCGAATATATTCTTTCTTCCGCCAGCAGCCCATTCATCAGTTGACTCGGCCATACCTGAGGACGGAGTAATGGGATATATGGCCGCAACCTCGGTAAAAGCATAGGCTACATAAGCCGCCGCTGTATTACCATCCATAGTCATAGAAAGTTTTGCCATCTGATTCTCTCCTTTATAATTTACTTCCGTTATCAACCCATTCTTTTGCATCGATGACAGCCTCTTCACAGGGCTTGCCGACCATATCAACCTTGTAAAAGCCTTCGAAATTCTGCCACGCCGCCGTGCCCTCCTTATTTGTAGGTTCTATCTTCCCGAGCCTTTTATTCTCCTTACCGTGAAAATTATATTCATCCTTAACGTTCATAAAATACCTCCTTAATAAATTTAATCTGCAGTTTACTGACTTAGTATGTATACATTGTTTCCCTTTTCACGGCTATCTATTACTAAATTCATTTTTTATTGAATAGACGAACCATAAAAAAGACTGTTAAATGCTCCGTGTCATTTAACAGTCAGTATAAATAATACTTATTTTTATTTACTTATATACAGAATTCCGAGAGTATTGGGCCCGCAGTGACTCGATATAACCCCTCCCGCACGGGTTACCAGAACCTCTTTAAATATTTTCAGTCCCTCCAGATATTGCTTGATTTCATCGACAACCTCCTTTGCGCAGCCCGAATGCGTTATAAATACTCTGTCAGACTCCGCATTCAGATATTGCTCCTTTCTATCCTGGGCATATTTTAGAAGCACTGATTTGATATTTCCTCTGTACTTCTTTCCTACGACCATCTTACCGTCATTAACAACTATCTCCGGCTTAAGCCTCAATGTATTGGCAAGTAACGCCGCCACCCCGGAGCATCTTCCGCCACGGTGAAGGAATGTCAGTGTATTTACTACAAAGCTTGCCCTAACCTTTGAATTGATTTCACTGTTATCCTTAAGAATATCTTCGACAGACGCTCCGTTCTTTGCCATTATTGCCGCTCGAAGAACCTGTAGACCGATTCCTGTAGAAAGACTCTTTGAATCTACGACAAAAATTCTGTCATAACCCATGTTCTGTGCTGCTAGTCTAATTACATTACAGGTTGCCGACATCAGTTCTGATATTCCAAAGAATATGATATCTAATCCCTTTTTAACAAAAGGCTCTAAAAATGCAATCGCATCGCCTATAGTTGGAGCAGCTGTTTTCGGTGTCTGACCTGTTTCATCGGACCAACTATATATTTCATCCGGGGAAATCTCAACTCCGTCCTTCTTGGTTTTGTCTCCCAAGGAAATCATTAACGGAATTATACTAATATCATACTTTTCCAGTAAATCACTTGATAAATCACAGGTACTGTCTGAAACAACTTTGATATTACTCATCAGCTTCTCTCCTTATCTAATCCGTGAAGGCTCTGATGAATCTTTACGGATACTATAGACTTATCATAGTGCGAAAATATAACCTTGTCAACTCAAATCAAATCTTCCTTATAAGGATTTTCTATTCCGAAAGCAGTCTCTTTTCGCCCTCAATCGCCTGAAGCGGTGCGATATTTTGTGTAAATTCCAAGGTTCCTATATAATTGCCCTCATTATCTCTCACTGCAAGATAACGTATCATAATATATCTGTCACCCATTTTAATCCAAAAATCCTCATGGTCCTTCTTTCCTGACATTAAATCCTCAACGATTTGCTCGACGATATGGACACTGGCAGGAGGATGACAGTTAGTAACCTTTCTGCCTATGACGGACTTGGCTCTTGGGAAAATACGCTCTGTACCATGTGAAAAATATTTTACAATACCGTCCTTATCTACAAATGTAACATCGACAGGCAGGGTATTCAGCATAGCTTCCAATTCCTTTTGGGTAAGAATCCCTGTCTCAAAAGTAATATAACCCGGTCCGGCAGGAACTTCACCCTCCTGTCTTTCCTTCTCTTCAACATTGACTCTTACAGGTTTCCATTCTCTTTTCGGCTCATATATACAGAATCCCAAGTCATGGCTTTCCCTGGCTATCTTTAACCATTCATCTTCATTTAGAGTATCTAAGGCCATAGGGAATAAGATGTTTTCCTCTTTAAAAATCATCTCATGAACCCGCTCTATAGACTCGGCTGCTTTTGTCGACAGATCCTTTGCGCTGCCTGAATCTTCAATGAGTTTAATTACATTCTTAAGATCGGCTCTAATCTCGTCATCTACGCCCCACATCACCTTAGGAGGAGCAGTAATTCCGTATTTTTCAAGGTAGGGGAACAAAAGGTTTTCTTTTCTTATATAATGCTTATCGATTTCATATAATTTTGTGAATTCATCCTTCAGCCTTTGACGTATATCCGGGTTGTCATTCTCTAAAAGCTCTGAAATCAAAGGCTTTATCGTTTTATCCATCAGACGCTCCAGGGCTCGGTTTTCCATCTTAAATGTATGAACCGGATGTCCTGGAATTTCAGCAGGATTGTCGGGCATATGAATTTCCTCAATCGACCCCTTAAAAACAGCCGCATGAACATCGCAAAGCCTTTGGACTTCCTCTACAGGCATTCCTTCCTTAATCAGTTGATTTTCCATCATCGATATCTCGGTTGCAGACACCCCTTCAATAAGCTTGGCAAACCTTTCCTTAACCTCGTCAACGGTTTTTCCGTTATGAAGCTCCATAATAAGCTCTTTTAATACCTTCTGACGATATTCTCTGTTGTTGATATGTTCGCTCATATTTCTCCTCCTTCTGTGTGTGATTATTGTATTATTTTATAAGATAAGCCCTAACCGGTGCAGCTTCTGCTCCGGGAATCAGTATCGGCGCCGCATGAAGAAGATATTCCCCTTCCTCTACATTTCTCAGCATTAATCCTTCAAGTATCATGATATTTGCGTTGAACAAACTTATATGCGTCTCATGGTAGGGCTGGTTTCTCTCAATACCAAGAGAGTCTATGCCCACTCCCTTGATTTTAAGTCTGGCCAGATAATCCGCACCATCACTACTTACATAGATAAAATCAGACTCCAGAATATCCTCAAATGAGTTTCTTGTCTTAAGAAGTATAAAATCCCCTTCCTTTATATCCAGTCCTGCCAGATCTTTCTCGGTAATCTTATCCTTTACGGACGTAAGATCAAACACCTTACATTCCGTAACTACATTGGCCAACTTTAGTTCCTCTAGAGTATATCCGTCGGGAATCATATGCTTGGGAGTATCTAAATGAGTTCCCGTATGAAGATTAAGCTCGAGCCTTGTTTCAAAGGTCGAGCCTGAATCAAAATCACTATCTATGCTGATTATAGGCCTCTTAGACTCCCTTCCCTTATATACCGGCATCCTATATGAAATTGGCATCGATATATCAAATATTTGAAGCTCTTTTGTATTTATAATCATATGTTCCACCACCTTCTGCCATCCTTAGCCATAAGTTCGAATGCTCTCTCTGGTCCCATTGAACCAGCAGCATAATTAGGAAGTTCGATTTTACATTGTTCACGATATCGTATTATTTTATCGGCCACATTCCAGGCGGCCTCAACCTCATCCCATCGGGAGAACAGGGTCGAATCGCCTCTAAGAATATCATATATCAGTCTCTCATAAGCCTCAGGTGTATTCCCTTGGGTGGGACTTACATAGCTGGTATCCATCTTGGTCGTTACAATATCATGATGTGTACTGAAATCCTTTGTATTAAACTGAAAGAACACACCCACATTCGGTTGAATTCTTATAACAAGGATATTAGGCTCCTGATTACGATCCTTAAAATATAAGATATTCGGCAAATCCTTGAATTGAATTACTATTTCTGCCCCGTATCTTCCGAGCCTTTTGCCGGTTCTGATATAAAACGGTGTGCCTGCCCAGCGGAAATTATTGATATGAAGCTTAAGAGCGACAAATGTCTCCGTCTTGGAATTCTCAGGTATATTGTCCTCCTCACGGTAGCCAACTACCGGAACATCGTCGATGATACCATTTCCATATTGTCCGAATACAACATTGTTTTTCAGAAATTCCTGGTTAATATCCTCTATGGCTTCAATCACCTTAAGCTTCTCTGAACGGATAGAATCGGTTTTTAAATTCACAGGAGGTTCCATGGCTACCAGGGAAAGAATCTGCATTATATGACTCTGTATCATGTCCCGCATAGCACCGGAATGTTCGTAATATCCTCCTCTCGTACCTACACCTAATTTTTCTGTCAAGGATATCTGGACATTGTCGATAAATTTATTGTTCCAGATGGATTCGAATATTGAGTTACTGAATCTAAGAACCATTATATTCTGTATCATTTCTTTGCCAAGATAATGATCTATCCGATAAATGTCTTTCTCATCGAACACCTCAAGGAGCTTTTGATTCAGCTCTCTGGCTGTAGTCAAATCCTTCCCAAAGGGCTTCTCTATAACAAGGCGACGCCAGGAGCTTTTTGACTTAGCCATATCCGCTCTATGCAATCCCACCACTATAGTTTCAAAGTATTCCGGAGCGACTGCCAGATAGTAAATACGATTACCCAAGGTACCGGCATTATCATCGATGCCATCAAGATACTCTTTGAGCTCATTATATTTGTCAAGCTCTCTGAAATCAAAGCGATAATACCTAATCATATCATTAAGTCTTGCCCATATTTTCTCGTCCACCTTGTTCCTTGAGTATTTCTCCATAGATATGCGTATTTCATTTCTATACTCCTCTTCGGTTTTGTCCCTTCTGCCTATGGATACCACCTGAAAATTCTCAGGAACCAATCCATCCAGCAGCATATTATATAAGGCCGGCATCAGTTTTCTGTGGGTTAGATCACCGGTGCCTCCAAAAATCACTAAAACAGCAGACAAATCCTTATCTCCACCAATCAAATTTTTATTTTTCATCATAGGTATCTTCCTTTCGGCAATGCTTACCACTGTGTATGGAATATTCCTTCCTTGTCTGTTCGCATATAGGTATGGGCTCCAAAATAATCTCTTTGAGCCTGTAAAAGATTCATGGGTAGTTCACTACTGCGATAGCTGTCATAATAAGCCAAAGCACTGGAGAAAGCCGGAATCGATATTCCATATGATACGGCTGTATTTATTACCATTCTCCAATCCCCCTGATATTCACCGGTAATATCATTGAAATAGTCAGCCAGAAGCAGATTCACCAAATCCTTCTTCTTATCATAGGCCTCCATAATGTGATTTAAAAATTGTGCTCTTATTATACATCCACCACGGAATATCCGGGCAATATCACCAAGGTTTAAACCCCAGTCATATTGCATGGATGCCGCACGCATCAGGCTAAAACCCTGTGCATAAGCACATATTTTACTGGCATATAATGCTCTTCTCACAGCCTCAATAAATTTTTCCTTATCATATTTAATAGTCTGGTTATCCTGCTCAGGTCCCCTAAGAACCTTAGCTGCGATTACACGTTCTTCCTTCATGGAGGAAATATATCTCTCGTAGACAGCGGTTGTTATTGTAGGTGTCGGTACCCCAAGCTCAAGAGATATCTGACCCGTCCATTTGCCTGTGCCCTTCTGTCCGGCCACATCCAATATCATATCTACCAAATAATTACCGGTCTCGGGGTCCTTCTTTTTGAAAACATCTGCTGTAATTTCGATAAGGTAGCTGTTAAGCTCACCCTTGTTCCATTCGGTAAAAATCTCATGGAAGTCAGGAGGAGTAATCCCTAATATCCGCTTTAATATTGCATATGCTTCGACTATTAGCTGCATATCAGCATACTCAATTCCATTATGGACCATCTTGACGAAATGTCCTGCACCGTCCTTGCCGATATAGGTACTACAGGCATCGCCTCCAACCTTTGCGGCTATATCCGTCAGTATCTTCTGCATCATCTCATAAGCCTCCGGACTTCCGCCGGGCATTATAGCCGGACCGTTACGTGCTCCTTCTTCACCACCAGAAATACCGGTACCAAGATAGTATATATTCTCAGCCTCCAGTCTTTTACTTCTTTCCATGGTATCAATATAATTGGAGTTCCCACCGTCCATCAGTAAATCCCCGGATGAGATTAAGGGAAGCAGCTGTGAAATCATTTCATCGACTGCTTTGCCTGCCTTTACCATCAGTATTATCTTTCTGGGTTTCTCTAATGAATTAACAAGCTCCTCTAACGAATACATACCGCCTATATTCTTATCTCGTGCTTCTTCCAACAGACTGTCTGTCTTTTCTCTGGAACGGTTATATACCGCTACCGAATATCCATGATCGGCAATATTGAGAGCCAGATTCTTACCCATAACCGCCAAGCCGATTAAACCAACCGAGTATTTTGCCATTTAATTTCCTCCTATTCATAATAAACCTTGATGTAAAATCAAGGTTTCATTATAATTAATTACTTTATTCTAGTCATTTACTACATATCCTGATTGATTAAGAGCTTCTTTGATTACCTCCAGGCTTATCTTTTTCATGATCGCTCCCCTTTTAATAGTCATAAATCTGCCTACGGTATTAAGCATTCCCGGCTTAACAATATCCACAAAGCCTAAATCATATAGTATATCAGTTAATTCCTTATACTCATTACATAAGTCATAAACACTTCTGTTTAAATCTATTATTTTCTTATCCAAATCACATCTCCCCAAGCAATAAAATTATAAACAGTATTGATGGTAAGAGTATGCAATATAATGGAATTTTATTCTGTGACTTAAATCACATTGAATATGATGTGTTGATGCTTATTAGATATATTATATATATCATCATATATAAACACAATATTTTATTATGCCTTAATAAAAAAGCTCTTTAAATATCCCCTTTACGGTTGTCATTTTATTTAGCCGATACGCATTTTCACCGCAAAATATCAGGCCGTCATCAATATTGCCGTTAACGGCATTAACCAGTGATTTTGTAATACAGTATGGCGTATCCATAGGATTACAGTGTTGTAAGCATCTAAAGCACTTATCAACGGGAAGTCTTCCATCCTTAGTTTTAGCTATAAAAGGATTATGAATTGCCCTACCGGGCATTCCAACCGGACTTGTAACGATCTCAATGTCATCCCTCTTAACATCAATATATGCTTTTTTAAATTCCTCGTTCGCATCACATTCCTCAGTTACAACAAATCTTGTTGCCATCTGTACCCCGTCTGCTCCTAAGGATAAGACATGCTCAATATCCTCACGGTCGAATATTCCTCCGGCGACTATCACAGGAATGTTTCTTTGATACTTATGTTCATATTCCTTAACACAACCTATTACTTCTCTGATTATATTATCGAAATCAGATTCCGTGATACCTGCAATCTGTTCCTTGGTAAAGGCCAGATGACCTCCAGCCTTTGGACCTTCTATAACAATAAAGTCTGCCGTTCTGTTATATTTTCTGTCCCACATCTTTAGAATTACCTGAGCAGCCTTTAAGCTGGATACTATGGGAGCAATTTTTACTGAATAACCGTTCGTTAGCTCTGGAAGTGTTATTGGCAGTCCGGCTCCTGATATAATAACATCTGCTCCGGCCTCACAGGCAGCCTTAACATAACTATCATATTGCTTTGTAGCAACCATGATATTTACACCGACTATGCCTCCCTCTGCAATATCCCTTGCCATATCCATATGCTTTTTTATTGCCTTTAAATTTGTTGAAATCTGCTGTCTCTCAAATTCGGGCTCGTCGTATCCGATCTGGGCTGTGGAAATAATTCCGATTCCGCCCTCTCTTGCAACCGATCCCGCCAATCTCCATCTACTGACTCCTACCCCCATTCCACCCTGAATTATCGGGAATCTGGCCTTTAAATTACCTATTATCAAGGGATTCATATCCATTACTTTCCTCCGTATTTTACTTTGATAGTCAAACTATTGTTTATTCGAACCGTTGTCATAATCATTATAATCACACGGGGATTTGTTGTCAATATCTTATGGTATTAATTTCTTTTTCATATAGTTTTTATTACTACATATCTTGCATGTTTATTATTCATAGTTATTATTGTGTTGTTTTACGGATAATATTCCCATGTTTTATTATTAATAGTACGAACTATCCATTTCAATAATAAAAGGTGCATATATTCCTAATGCCTTATGATGTAAGGTATTAAGATATATACACCTGTTTATAATCCTATACTTAGTGAAATGGTGCCAGTTCCAGCCTTATAAAGTAACCTCTGTCATGGTGACAGACAGGACATTCCTTTAATGCCTCCTTACCCCAGTGTATATGGCCGCAATTTAAGCACATCCAGCCTATTTCTGTGTCAGAAACATAGAGTTTATTCTCCTCCAGCAGTTCGGCAAATCTTCCGAACCTGTCGCCGTGTATTTTCTCAATCTTGGAAATCATATGGAAAGAGGCTGCAACCTTATCGAAGCCCTCTTCCTTAGCTATATCGCCAAATTTTTTATATACAGGATCGTATTCTTCATATTCGTTATGCTGAGCCATTCGTAACAGCTTGGCTACATTATCGGCAATATCCACCGGATACGAACCGTCTACATGGATATTTTCTCCGGCTAGCTCCTTAAGATGCTCATAGAAGATCTCGGCATGCTCCTTCTCCTGATTGGCTGTGAATCTGAATATAGCCTCGATAGCATGATGGTGCTCCTTCTTTGCCTGTGATGCTGCAAAGGTATAACGGTTTCTGGCTTGACTCTCGCCTGCAAATGCTCTCATTAGATTATCTTTAGTCTGACTCGTTTTGAAATCAACTGCCACGGAATTAACCTCCTTAAAATCATTATAAATAATAATGTCATATAGGAGTATTCCCGTTACTTTTTGTCATATTCAAAAAATCAGTTAATACCTGCTATTGCCTCAATTTTATCCAAATCGGGTATCAAAATCTCTTTATTACTAAGTGAGCGAATAAGTCCGTCATTCTCCATCTGACTGAATTTTCTGCTAACGGTCTCCCTGGCAACACCAAGATAGTTGGCTATACCTTCTCTGCTTAAGGGCAACTGAATTATGATTCCCTCCTCATCCTTGATGCCATATTTTTCAGCAAATTCAATAAGAATACTGCCGATTCTGTTGTCTACATTTCGTACCCCAATACTCTGAAGGGCGTTTTCCAGCCTGTTCATACGGTTACCCAGTTCATCGATAATCTTAACTGCAATCTCCGGAAAGCTATATAACAGCTCCTGAAACTGCTTCCTAGAAAGATTACATGTCTTAACAGCTTGAAGCGCCTCAACCGTGTAGGTTGCAGTCTGATTTCTGAAAAGGTTTTGTTCGCCGAAGAAATCACCCTCAGAAAACACATAAAGAATCTGTTCACGGCCATCGGAGGTATTCTTATATGCCTTAACGCTACCCTCGTTTATAATTACAACAGAATCCATCGTATCTCCGACAAATACGAGAGTATCCCCCTTATTATACTCCTTATGATGGATTAAACCCATGATTTTCTTAAGGTCCTCAATATCCAGTGACGATAGAATCGGAACCTTATGCATACACAGTCTATCCATGCATTTTTTACATTTAAAGCGGGGTGTCGTCATGTATACTCCTCCTTATGTATGTGGAATGTGGAATGTGGAATATGGTGATAATAATGTGGTAAAAAATTGCAGTATAATAATAAGCTTATTATACTGCATATTTTTATTGTTATCCACTTGTTTATTCACCGTAAAGTTTTTCACTATAATGATGAGCGGCCTCAAGCATCATATCCTTGACCTTCATCAGTCGGATTTGTGTGCTTCGCTCATTTTCATCAAGCTTCATAACTATATATTTTATTTTTTGCTGCATATCCGGAATCATAACATGCTCGAGGGCATTGACTCGGCGTCTGGTTTTTTCAATCTCGGCTGCCATAAGCTGACATGATTTTTCCACCTCAGCCAGTTTAAGCATATCAGGAAGAATATCTGCAAGGCTCTTTACCGCATCGTCCAAATCACTGGAGGTGAATGCATAACCATATGGATATATATCATTCTCATCCGGTGTCTTTGTCTTATATTCAAATTCAGGAATTTCTACGCTCATAACATTTTTTATATTGGTATCCAGATAAACCTCTTGTCTTGGAGCCATTAATGAAACATTGAGTATTTCATCAGTCATTACAGATCTTGCCAATACAAAATTCTTGTTTGCAGCGTGTATTCCGGCCTCAACTTTTTCACGCAAGGCTTTATTCTCCCGAACCATATCAAGAAATCTTCTCATAAGCTCGTCTCTTTTATCCTTAAGTAGCTTATGCCCTCTGGTTGCAGTGGCCAGCTTCTTCTTAAGCCTTGTTAATTCCATACGGGTCGGATTTACTTGTGTATTTGCCATATTACTCTCCTTTGCCGTAGTATTCGTCCAGCAACTCGTCCTTTATTCTCTTAAGCTCTGCTCTGGGCAGCATATTAAGAAGCTTCCATCCTAAGTCTAATGTTTCCTCTATATTACGGTTTGTTACATAGCCCTGTGATACATATTCTCTCTCAAATGCATCAGCAAACTCTGCATACAGCTTATCAATATCCGTTAAGGCGGCCTCACCAAGAACAACCATCAGTTCCTTAGCTTCCTTACCTCTCGCATAAGCCGCAAATATCTGGTTCATGGTATTGGCATGATCTTTTCTGGTCTTTCCTTCACCAATACCCTTATCCTTCAGACGTGAGAGTGACGGTAATACGTCAATCGGAGGCTCTATGCCCTGACGATGAAGCTCACGACTAAGTATTATCTGTCCCTCGGTAATATATCCTGTAAGGTCGGGTATAGGATGAGTCTTATCATCCTCGGGCATTGTCAATATAGGTATCATCGTAATGCTTCCTACTTTACCCTTTTTACGTCCTGCTCTTTCATAGAGGGACGCTAGATCAGTATACATATATCCTGGGTATCCACGACGGCCTGGTACTTCCTTTCGTGCAGCCGATACTTCTCTTAGAGAATCAGCATAGTTTGTTATGTCGGTAAGGATTACAAGCACATGCATATCCTTTTCAAATGCCAGATACTCGGCGGCAGTTAGTGCCATACGAGGTGTTGATATACGCTCTATGGCAGGGTCATTAGCCAGATTTACAAACATAACCGTTCTGTCTATGGCACCGGTCTCACGGAAGGATTCCGTAAAGAAATTTGCCTCCTCAAAGGTAATACCCATGGCTGCAAATACAACAGCAAAGGGCTCCGAAGTACCGCGTACCTTAGCCTGACGGGCTATCTGGGCCGCAAGATTAGCATGTGGAAGACCGCTTGCCGAGAATATAGGAAGCTTCTGTCCACGAACCAATGTATTTAATCCGTCGATTGCGGATACTCCTGTCTGAATAAACTCCTGAGGATAATTTCTTGCCGCAGGATTCATGGGAAGTCCGTTAATATCCAGTCTTTGCTCAGGTAAAATATCAGGTCCGTTGTCAATGGGGCGTCCCAAGCCGTCAAATACACGGCTTAGCATATCCTCCGATACCCCAAGCTCCATGCTTCTGCCTAGAAAACGAACCTTACTACTGGCCAGATTTATTCCGGTAGAGCTTTCAAATAATTGGACAAGTGCATTACCGCCGTCAATTTCCAGAACTCTGCAACGGCGTTTTTCACCGTTAACCAGCTCAATTTCAGCAAGCTCGTCAAATGCTACTCCTTCTACACCCTTTACCAGCATAAGAGGACCTGCTACCTCTTGAATTGTTCTATATTCCTTTGGCATTAGGCTCCCTCCTTCTGTACCAGTTGATTAATTTCTGTTTTTAGTTGCATCAGGACCTCATCATATTCCTGTTTGATTTTATCCACTTTAACATATTTAAAACGACCGATTCTTTCTCTGACAGGAAGCTTAACCAAGTCATCTATGGACAGATTGCTTAAGTTCTCCAGAGAAATATCATAGAATTTTAAAACAAGCTCCATCATCATATATTGCTTCTCTAGGTTTGTGTAGGTATCATCCTCATGGAAGGCATCCTGATGCAGATAGTCCTCACGGATGGACCTTGCGGCTTCAAGCTTAAGACGGTCCGGAGCTGACAAAGCATCCATACCTACAAGTTTAACTATCTCGTCCAACTCTGCCTCATCGTTTAGCAGCTTCATGATTCGTGCCTTTAACTCACTCCATCTGTCATTAACATTGGCATTGAACCATTTGCCCATATCATATAGAGAATAGCTGGTTAGCCAATTGATAGCAGGAAAATGTCTTCTGTAAGCCAGATTGGCATCCAAACTCCAGAACACCTTAACAATACGCAGTGTTGCCTGGGATACCGGCTCTGAAATATCACCACCGGGAGGCGATACGGCACCTATTGCCGACAACGCACCCTCTCTGCCATCCTTTCCAAGACTGATAACTCTTCCTGCCCTCTCGTAAAACTGTGCCAGACGGCTGGCAAGATAAGCCGGATAACCTTCTTCACCGGGCATTTCCTCGAGACGTCCCGACATCTCACGAAGCGCCTCGGCCCAACGGGATGTGGAGTCGGCCATCAATGCTACTGAATAACCCATATCGCGGAAATATTCCGCTATTGTAATACCTACATATATAGATGCTTCACGGGCAGCAACCGGCATGTCTGAGGTATTGGCGATTAATACCGTACGCTCCATGAGTGACTTTCCTGTCTTAGGATCCTTAAGCTCAGGGAACTCATTAAGAACGTCCGTCATCTCATTACCACGCTCGCCGCAGCCAATATATACTACTATATCAGCCTCCGCCCATTTAGCCAGCTGATGCTGTACTACAGTTTTGCCACTACCGAAGGGTCCGGGAATAGCAGCGACTCCTCCCTTAGCAATAGGGAAAAGTGTATCTATAATTCTTTGTCCTGTAACCATAGGCTTATCGGGAGATAATTTTTGCTTATAAGGCCTACCCTGACGAACAGGCCATTTCTGCATTAATGTAAGATTCTCTTTTGTCTTATCGTCTTTTTCCAATACTGCGACGGTATCGACTACCGTATAATCACCTTCGCTAATGGATACAATCTTACCCTTCATATTATAGGGAACCATGATTTTCTGTATGACGATATCGGTTTCCTTTACAGTCCCGATGATATCTCCTGCTTCAACCTCAGTTCCGACAGTGACACTCGGTACAAAATGCCACTTCGCTTCTCTGTTAAGAGAAGGTATCTCAACACCACGTTTTAGATTTGTTCCGGTCGTCTCCATAATGTCAACTAAAGGGCGCTGAATTCCATCGAATATACTGCCGATAAGTCCAGGACCTAATTCAACACTTAAGGGTGATCCGGTTGATTCCACAGGCTCACCGGGTCCTAGTCCCGCTGTTTCCTCGTAAACCTGAATGGAGGCCTGGTCGCCATGTATCTCGATTATCTCGCCGATTAGGCGTTGCTTACTTACACGCACAACGTCAAACATATTGGCATCGCGCATGCCTTCTGCAACAACCAAGGGACCGGCTACTTTTTTAATGGTGCCATCGCTCATATTCTTCACCTGCTTTACATAATAGATTTATCATCTTATATTATTCGTTATTAAATATAATGTCGGAGCCTACCGCACGCTCCACGGATTTCTTAACATTTCTCATTCCTTTTCCGGTATTACCGGACACACCGGGAATCGGTATAATTGCAGGAAGCTGTGAGGTCGTATAATTATCTATCTCTGCTTCCAGCTCTGCCTGAAGGCTTTCGGTTATATATATAACAGCATATTGTCCATCAGCCAGGTCCTTCAACTGCTTTGATGCCTCTGCGGCATTCTCTACAGGAAAGGTCTCTATGCCAATCGCGGCAAATCCATATATGCTGTCACGGTCACCTAATACAGCTACCTTATACATACATCTCCCTCAATCTTTCCCGGATAATATCATCCGATATGTCGTTTCTCTTACCAGACAGCAAAATTCTTACTGTCTTAATTTCGTTTTCCCTGGCTAATAAATATGCAGCCAGCGGTGACAGTGTAAACGGATTATATTTCTGTGGTCTTATAAATTCTATAATCCGGTTATCACACCAACGTTCGAAGGCCTGTGATGATTTCTTTAGTTCCTGAACTCCGTCGGCATAAACCGTGGTTTCCAGATAATCATATATAGCATCCATGCCCTCTAACGCACATTTAATCAGTTTATTTATGTCCAAGCTTTCACATTCGCAGAGTGCTCTCCTAAGAAAGTCTTCATCCTTCTTTGTTCTTAAACTTCGGATTGCGATATTAATATCAGCAGCTGCAACCTTTAACTCAACATATTGTGATAAAAGCTCATTTTCTGAGGCTTTTCCATGGGAATACATTCTGTCGAGAGCAGCTTTATCCAATACTATATCGCAAAGCTGGCTATCACCGGTACGAAGCTGTATCTGATATGCCTCCTCTGCCACCTCTCTCATATAATCAGGAAGTAGTGAAAAATCATGCTCGGAAACAGCCTTAATAATAACCTCCGGTTCGACAGTACCATTTGAGAGAAACAGATTGGGTGTCGTATCTCCTTTATATGTCTGTTTTATAGCCGCCTTTAAATTGTGATAATCATTTCCATAACGAAATGTATTAAAGACGGATATATCCTCTACCAACTCATTAAGAAGCTCCCATGTCTTTTCTCTTTCTGATACCAAAATCTGCTCCGAGGTCTGTGAGCTTTCATCGCCCCATCCCTTATCGTTCAAATAACGCAGACATTCAGCTTCAGTTCTGCAATTCATTAGCTGGTCAATATCTGACCTACTGAATAAACCCAGCTCTTTAGAACGAATACGGGCAACGGAATATAAATATAGCTTGTCAGTCATCTCATTCTTATCTGCTGAGAATCCGAGCTTTGTTTTTTTCTGCAAACCGCTTCACCTTCTTTCCGGTCCTTCTATTCGAATAAAAACGCATTTACTTTATCCTGTAACTCTTCCTTTGCCTCATTAAATAAGGCATCAAAGGAACAGTTTTCTTCTATATCTCCATATACGAGTATAAAACCACCATTAATCATAGCACATTCCTTAGATATGGTAAGGGATGCGTTGGGAATCTCCTTAATGGCTGAATCCAAGCTTTTCTCAAATTTCTTAGGCATACGATCTAAATCAGCTTTGGAAAACTTAATTATACCCTGCTGTGTATGGGCATGTTTCTTAACGAGTTGAAGGATTATTTCGAAATATTCAGTATCCGGAAGACTGGTAAGCTTATTCTTGGCTTTACAGATGATATCGCTAATAGCCTGTTGCTTCGCATCCAAAATCATCTGCCTTTTTATGAGTTTAGCACCTGATTCTGCTCGGCTTATAATAGCCTTCGCCTCGAGTGCGGGCTTTTCGGCAATCTTAGCGCACTCCTGCTTAGCCTCTTCTTCAGCTATAGACAGAATCTTTCCGGCCTCTTCCTTAGCCTCGGCAATAATTTTATCCACGCTTGCCTGGGCTTCTGCCTCAATTGCCTTAATAATTTTTTCTAATCCAGTCATTTAAACCTCCATCTGCCGTTTATAGACAAATAAATACTTTTTTAAAAGCATGCTAAATATTAATACCGCTTACATTTGTTATAGCCAATATAGAAATAAGAAGTGCCAAGATTGCATATGTCTCAACCATTGCAGGGAAAATCATGGCCTTACCGAACTGATCGGGTCTCTTTGCCACAACACCGATACTTGCCACAGAAGCATTCGCTTGCTTGATGGCAGAGGTATATCCTACAATAATAATTGGTAGACAGGCTGCAAAATAAAGTGCTCCTTTAACAAAGGAAATGTCACCGCTTCCACCTAATACCCCGATTTGGGATAAAGTTATAAAGGAAATTAATAGACCATAGATACCCTGTGTACCGGGTAAAAGCTGTAGAATTAGAACCTTACCAAACTGTGAAGGATCCTCTGTGATTACGCCTGCTCCAGCGATTCCTCCCATACTTACAGCTTTCGCAGAAGCTATTCCCGGAATTAGTGCTGCAAGTACCGCACCTGCCAATGCTAATACAATACCATAATCATTTAATATTTCCATATTCTGTACTCTCCTTGATTTTATAATATTTTGTATTGATTCCAAAGGGCTTGAATACTTTTCCTCCACCCTCATAAAACTTACCAAAAAATTCTACGTATTGTAGACGATTTGTGTGAACATAGGCTCCCAGGGCATTAATACCTAAATTCAATGCATGTCCTACTATCACTATTATAATGAAAAATACCGGTCCTAATATCCCGCCTGCTGTCATTGCAGCCATCTGGTTGATTACTGTTCCGATTACTCCTGTTGCCAGACCTAAAGCCAGCAGTCTGGAATATGACAGTACATCACTAAGATACCCGGATATACCATATAAAGAATACAATCCCTTCAATATACGCTTAAATGGATTCTTTGATTCTCTACCATTGGTAAGAATAATCCCAACCGCAGAAATAACTGCAAGTATACCTGCAACGCTAACTACCTTATCAGGTATATTTACTTCTATACTTAATACATCAGTAACCATTTTCATGGATAAAAGGTTAATTACACCGCCTATCAGAAGGATAAACCAAAATACCACATCATATATAATACCTTTATAATCCTTTTGCTTAGCCAACTGGTATCCCTTCATACCCAGTCCTGTCAACAGATGTATTATACCGATTGCAAATGCAAATGTAAGCATAAGCATTGGCTTTTCTACAGGATAAAACCATAATGGGGGTATTATCGGCAAATCGGTAACACCAAAGAATGTCTTTGCTACAACATCGAATATATCACCGAAGTAGCTACTGAACACTATTCCCCAGAACACTGTGGCAATACCACAGAACATATACATTTTCAAGGTGTTCTTCATGGGTTTTTCTATGGTTTTTCTGAATTTGATAAGTCCAAAGGCACATGCGGCCGCGATTATAAATCCATAACCTGCATCAGATAACATTAGTCCGAATAGGGCATAGTAGAATAGGGACATAACCATGGTCGGATCCCTCTCGCTTTTACCCGGAGGACTATAGGAATTTACAATTCCCTCTAACGGTTCACTGAATCCGTTGTTTTTATAGAGTATCGGAACATCATCCTTTTTCCTTGGTTCGGCTGTTTCAACAGCCACATCAAACCTTAAGGTCAGCTCCTCTTCTAAAGCTTTAATATCCTTATCGGGTATAAATCCGGTAATAATAAATACATTCTTGGATTGAAGAAGCGTACCTATGACTTCGTATTTCTCGAGTCTCATTGTCTCGTAATCCAGTAGGAATTTTATATCATTACGAACCTTATCATAGGACTCCATTTCGTCAATCGCCGCATCAATACGATCCTTGGCTTCGCCAATTTGCTTCTCTAACAGACTCAGCTGCTCTGTCGGGGATTTATCGATTGTAAGGGACGGCAGTGTAAACTCCATTTCCCTTAAAATTTCATATACCTTATCCTTGTTGTTATTGGTACACAATATGAATATACATGTCTGCTCTTTTGTCGAGCTGATAATATCCACATTGAGCGGCATGTAATCTGCCAGCTTCTCATATATTTCTTCCATTGTCCAGGGCTTTGGTAATGTACCGATAAACCCTGTGGTATGATTGGTACCCTTAAAGCTCAATGGTATGTCCAGATTTACCCATGGCGTAAGGATTTCAATCTGAGTATCAAGCCTAAATATCTCGGCTTTGTTTTCAGCTATTATTTTAGACAGCTCTATTATACGCTTTGCAATATCAATCGTAGGCTTGTATTTTTCCTTAAAGGAATCATACGCTTCCACAGGTAATTCTTCTCTACCCGCTAAAGCCGAAAGCAAGGATTTATCTTCTTTAACATAGTTGTTTAGAATTTCTAAGCTTTCCTTTGCTAAAGATATATTCTTCTCCAAGCTTTGCTCTGCGACTGATACATCGGATTTACTAAAAACCCTATCCTCTTTCAGCAGGCTTCTCACTTCAACGACTCCCCGTCGTTGTAACAGCTCAAGAATTTGCTTTCTGTCTTTTTTTAGAGCATAGATATAAATCCGACGCATTTGAAGCAATGCCATAACCAATACACCTCCTTTACCTGGTTCTTCTTTGTCTTATATTATACGACATTGGATACTACCAGGTCTATTGCTGCCTGTTCTTTTCCCTTCGCCAATTCTATAAGAAGCTGAACCTCTTTTTCCGCTTTCTTTTTTGCCTCCTCCAATATATGATTACTTCGAAGTACAGCATCTTTTATTTCTTTCTCTGCGTTCATTTGTGTTTCCTTAAGCATCGAAGCCGATAATTCTTTAGCCTTTTGAGTGGCCTCGGATATAATAGCTTCTTTCTTCGAAAGAGCTTCCTTGACCATCCTTTCGGCATTGACCTCAGCCTTACGGACAGCTTGTACTGTTTCTTTTGCCATTGACTCACCTCACTATTTCCATTTTAGACAAAATAAACGCCTTAAGTATTATAGCTTATTTAATGATTTAATTCAACTGAAATTGGCATATCCTTTCAACTATTATCATAAAGTTTTACCAATTATTAATATAAAATGTATATTTCTTTCGTCAATATTGACAAATAAATAACAATCTTAACAAATAAAGAAGCTGTACATGAGTTTATGCTCATGATCAGCTTCTTCATAAAATTCATATGGTGCAAATCCGTTGCCATTCATTAAACTCTCCCCAGGTTCTCTGAGGGCAACCGATATTGCTAGGAGGAAAAATAATATAGACACCTGCCATTTTACGCCATGTATTATATGTTAAAACTCCCCTACATCGTTTCACATAATGAGACCATATCATAAAATGACCGGAAAATCTCTTAGTTAATATCTTTTACGGATTCACCGGGTATTAAACTTCCTTCAACAACAACCCTTTCAATAATATTAGCCTTTGGATTCTCAATCAATGCTATAAGCTTTTCTGCTGCATTCTTCCCTAAAGCTTTAGTATCCTGCTTAAGAGTAGTTAACTTCGGATCCAGAACCTGTGACAGCAGTACACCGTCATAGCCTGCGATTGAAATATCCTCCGGAATTGACAGACCATAATCCTTTATTGCATTAATACCACCGACACAGGAGAAGTCATCAGGAAATATTATGCATGTGGGACGATCCTTTAACTCCAATATATCCTTGGTTAGACGATATGTCGTTTCAGCATCATGATAAATTCCGCTTTTGACATATTCGTCCGGGATATCGATTCCCAATTCATTAAGTGTTTTATAGAAGCTGCCTACACGGTTTTTGGTTACCGAGGAATCGGCTCCGTGAATAAAGGATATCTTCCTGTGTCCTTTCTCATATATATATAAGATTAAATCTCTCATACCCTTAACATTGTCAGATACTATGGCTGTACGGTTGTCAAAAACATGATCGATGGTTACGACAGGCAAATCACTATGAATTAGCTCTATAACGTCGGGATCTGAAAAATCAATACAGGCAATAACTACGCCGTCAACACCTCTGTATTTACTATGCTCATAATAGGACATAGTCTTAAGTCCAATATGCTTATTGATGAAGGTGATATCATAACCATGGCTTTCTGCCTCTACCTTAAAGCTGTCCAGCACATTAGCAAAATACTCATGGGTAAGTCCGCTCTGTGCCTCATCTACAAACAATACTCCGATATTATAGGTACGGTTTGTTTTCAACGCTCTGGCAAATAAATTAGGATAATACCCCATTTCTTTTGCAACATTTAATATATTTCTTTTTGTAACCTCCGAAATATCACTATGATTATTTAATGCTTTACTTACAGTAGCCACCGACACGCCACATCTGATTGATATATCCTTAATCGAAACCATTCGGATCCCCTATCGTTTATACTAATTTATCAACTTAATCGTTTTCTGTAATCAGTTTTGTGCATTTTGTATAAATTATTCTTAATTTACTAACAATTCTTAAAACTAATGACAAATTAATATCATTAATACACTCATATAATAACCCTTTTCTGCGTTTATTGCAAGTATTATTTTGAAATTTACTTAATCGTTTTCGGAAAAGCTGCTAATACTTAATTTTTTCTTATAAAATAATGAGAATTAGGAATAAAAAATGATTTTTATGAAATAATAATTTACAGATACGGGCTAATGCTCTGTAGCATCATGTGTAACTGGATTATAGAGCCGTCTGTATCTACTGATAGAGAGATATGTTTGTGATTTAGTCTCAGAATTGCAAACGGTGGTTGACTCAGAAAATGAGGTGGTAGCGTTGAAAAGTCTGGTTTTAACAAACGAGGCATTATACTTTCAAGCTTCCGGGCAGGAATACTAACCTGGATTGGTATAAGTTCTTGTAGTTCTCATTGTCGAGGTTATACCAACAACTGAATATTGAGACACCAGATGGCAGTAAGCAGGGATTTATCCCTGCTTACTGTCATTTATGAATAATTCTATTATATAGAAAACATACAGTCTATGATCTCAGTTTATTCGCGTGGAGGTCATAGCCTGAGGGAGACTGGAAGATTCTTAATCCGAACTCTCCCGCTACAGCATATATGTGATCAAATATATCGGATTGAACACCCTCATAATTAATCCATGCAGTATCCCTTGTAAACGCATATATTTCCATCGGAATACCGGTTTCCCCTGGAGCCAGCTGACGTACCATCATAATCTTATTTTGATCAATGCCGGGATGGTTGGCAAGATAACTCTTTAGATAGGCGCGGAATGTCCCGATATTAGTCATTCGCCTTCCATTGATCTTCTGCTCGGTATCAATTTTATTCTCAATATTATATGCCTCAAGCTCCATCTCTTTATCTTTGATATAATCCTTAAGATAATGTACCTTCTTTAATTTTTCAATCATTTCATCCGAACAGAAGGTAACCGAGTTGACATCTATATAAATGGACCTCTTTATTCTCCTTCCTCCAAACTGAAACATGCCTCTCCAGTTCTTAAAGGAATCCGAAATAAGCGCATAGGCCGGTATGGTTACATAGGTTTTGTCCCAGTTTTGAACCTTCACGGTATTGAGAGTTATGTCGATGACATCACCGTCCGCACCGTATTTAGGCATTTCTATCCAATCCCCGATTCTAAGCATATCATTTGATGTTAACTGTATACCTGCTATAAACCCAAGTATGGAATCTTTAAATACAAAAGAAAACACTGCCGCCAAAGCACCGATACTGCTTAACAGGATTATCGGACTCTGGTCTAATAGCGTTGCTATTATAACAATACCGATTATTATAAAGACTACAATTTTTACGACCTGCAAAAGTCCCTTTATCGGTCTTACATTTGAAATTGGCTTCATTCGATATATGTCGTCGATGGAATCCAGAAGCGCGCTTACTACGAAGGTAAGTACGATTAATACATAGATGGTCGTTATACGCTGTAATATTTCCGCTAACTCCGGATTCTCATATAAGACTGTCAGGCTATAGAACAATACCCCCGGAATTATTAAAAAGATTCTGTTAATAACCTTATGCTCCAGTAAGATATCATCCCATTTTAATTTGTTTCTTTTGATTATTTTAATTATTATTTTTAACAGTACTTTTTTTAGAATTATATATACAAGAATGCAGACGACTAATATTGCAACTGTTATTGCAAGAGATGTCAGTAATTTTGCCATACCGCCGTCTGCTCCGTTATTCTTGAAGAAATCCATCAGTAAATCCTTCATATCCTTTGAAACCTCCCATAAAATTCTCTTCATATCTTATATCCTTTTAATTTGCTCTATTTATATTCTCTATGTTATGGGAAAATATTTCAAGTCCTTATTTGAATTCTTAATAGATTTTAATGATTATTAGTATTCATTTTGGTATAATAAGTTATCAAAGCTAAATAATTTATCATGTTTTTCGATAATATAATATAGACTGACATAGCTCGTCCGAGTCGTGTCAAGGGCTAATTAATTGATAAGAGGTGCTATTATGTGGGCTGCAAAATCACAGGAAGAAATCTTTAATGAACTTAATGTCGATCCTAAAACTGGTCTGTCTATGGATGAGGCAGGTAAAAGACTCGAGCTTTATGGAATGAATAAATTAAAGGGTAAGTCTAAGAAAAGCGTGTTTATTCTTTTTTTATCCCAGCTTAAGGATATGCTTATTTATGTTTTATTGGGAGCCGCGGCTATTACCTTGGTAATAGGCGAATATACGGATGCCATTATCATATTGTTAGTAGTGGCATTAAATGCGATAATCGGTGTTGCACAGGAATATAAGGCGGAAAAGGCGGTTGAAGCCCTGCAAAAACTAACCACTCCTAAATCCTTGGTTCGAAGAGACAGTGAGATTATAGAGATAAATTCCGAGGAGGTTGTACCCGGTGACATCATAATACTTGATGCAGGAAGGTTCATTCCTGCGGACATAAGACTTACCGAGTCCGCCAATCTTCAGATAGAGGAATCCGCATTAACCGGAGAATCCGTTCCGACTGACAAAAATGCTTCTGCGGTCATATCGGATCCCAAAACATCTCTTGGAGACAAGGTTAACATGGCATTTATGTCTACCCTTGTCACCTATGGCAGAGGCGAGGGAATCGTCGTAGCCACCGGCATGAATACTGAAATAGGTAAGATAGCCAAGATACTTGATGAGGATTCAAATGAAATGACTCCCCTGCAAAAAAAGCTGGATGAGCTTGGACGTATTCTTGGCATTCTGGCTATTGGAATCTGTGTAATTATATTTGTTATAGCATTGTTTCAGAAAAGGGATATTATGGAGATGTTCCTAACTGCCATAAGTCTTGCCGTAGCTGCCATTCCGGAGGGCTTAGCAGCCATTGTAGCGGTGGTGTTAGCCCTGGGTGTAACCAGAATGTCTAAAATAAATGCCATAGTTAAAAAGCTTCCTGCCGTTGAAACTCTTGGTTCAGTCAATATCATATGTTCTGATAAAACAGGTACTCTGACACAGAATAAGATGACGGTTGTTAAACAATATACACATGGTCTGCTTACTGAAGTAGGACAATCCTCTTCCAATCTGACAGGAACTATAGAGGAAAGTGAGATGATTAAGACTCTTGTTTTATGCTCTGATGCGACCTATGAAAACGAACAGGGAACAGGCGACCCAACTGAAATAGCCCTTATTATTCTGGGTAATAAGTATAATATGACTAAGAATATCTTAAACAAGCAGCATAAAAGAGTCTCTGAGTTTCCGTTTGATTCCGACAGAAAGCTTATGTCCACCCTAAATGAAGAAGGTGATGTGTATAGAGTTAATACAAAAGGAGCAATAGATAATCTGCTTAAAATATGTTCCCATGCACTGATAGACGGAGAAGTCGTACCCCTAACCGACGATATCAAGGATGATTATCTTAGGGTTACTGAGGAAATGTCAGATTCCGCTCTTCGTGTTCTTGGGGCAGCCTATAAGATAACCCCTTCAATTCTTGAGCCGGAGGAAATGGAGAAGGATTTGATTATTGCCGGTCTTGTAGGAATGATCGATCCCCCAAGACTTGAGGTAAAGGACTCCATTCGTGAGGCTAAGAATGCCGGAATCACACCCATAATGATAACAGGCGACCATAAGAATACAGCGGTTGCCATAGCAAAAGAGCTTGAGATAGCCGAAGGATTGGAACAAAGCATAACCGGTGTCGAGATAGATGCAATGTCAGATGAGGAGTTTTCTAATCAAATAAATAAATACAGAGTATTTGCCAGAGTATCTCCCGAACATAAGGTTAAAATAGTCAGAGCATTTAAAGCCCATGGTAATATCGTGTCTATGACAGGCGACGGCGTTAATGATGCTCCGTCCTTAAAATATGCCGATATCGGAGTCGCCATGGGAATAACCGGTACGGATGTTGCAAAGGGTGCCAGCGACATGATTCTTACTGATGATAATTTTACAACAATTGTCCATGCCATAGAAGAAGGAAGAAACATTTATAATAATATAAAAAAGACGGTTATATTCCTACTTTCCTGCAATTTAGGAGAGGTTATAACCATCTTCATATCAATACTTTTAAACTGGCCCGTTCCTTTACTTGCGACACATCTTCTTTGGATAAACCTTATCACAGACTCTCTTCCAGCTATATCATTGGGTATAGACCCCGGGGACCATGATGTCATGAGGCAAAAACCGAGAAACCCGAAGGAAAGCTTCTTTGCCAGAGGTGCCGGTGTTCGTGCCATATTAGGCGGTGTTCTTATAGGTCTGCTTACTTTGGCTGCATTCTACTGCGGATTATGGGAGCATAATTATCCTCTCGGCGTAATCATTACAGATTTAGACAACCCACAATATGCGAACGTATTAACCTATTCAAGAACAATGGCATTCGTAGTTTTGGCGGCTTCTCAGCTGTTCTACTCACTGTCGATGAGAAGCGAAACAAAATCCATCTTCCAGGTAGGAGTATTCAAGAATAAATACCTAATAGGTTCTATAATAGTCGGCCTCTTACTACAATTAGCGGTAATCTCTGTTCCTTTTCTCGCAAAAGGATTCCAGGTACAGAATCTGTCACTAAAGGATTGGGGCTTCGTAATGGTATTTGCCATCATTCCCTTATTGGTAAACGAGATAATTAAGCTGTTCATTCGATTATTAAGCGATTAAATCGGTACCAAATCGGTACCTGGTACCGAAACGAAACGGTACCAGGTACCTTTTATGCAATCTGAAATCTTTTTCTATGGGTCCTGTACTGTGACAGCTTACCCTCATATCTCAACTCGAGGTTAGGATTGATCCTTATATCTTTAGGCTTTACAAGAGCTATATTCTTATTAAATATATGTATACCACTTTGATACAGCACATAGGCAACAAACTGCGAGCAAAAATACCTTTGCTTCGAACGTATCGGTATGTTAAAGGCTGCCGCTATCAAGCCCAGGTAATTATATGAATAGCTATGCCTATTCTCGTTGAATACTTCTATCACTCTTCTCAGTTCATTATATTGCTGCACAGTTATCCTGAGACTATATATTCTGCAATCCGTGGATTCAAACCGCCCAAACACACCCTTATCAATATACTCTCTGATAAAACCGGCATTGAAAGGATTATAAATTCCTCTTCTGGCGAAGCTGTACATTTCCATTAGTTCCTCATCAAATGCTATAGATGCATGGGCATATGGCTCATGGGTGTAAAGCCGAATGGCCCTGGACGGTAATGTACTCGTCTGAGTCAATACTATATATATCTCTTTAGTCCTTTTTGTCTCGTTTTCTAAAATAAGATTATTAAACGTCTTATGGTTTCTCATTAATTTAACCTACTTTGTTATAATAATTTTATTTTCTTTATAAAATTTTAATATCTGAGACATATTATATTATATGAGGATAAATTAATCAACGAAAAAATACCGTTATAGGAGCATATATTTTCGTCTTACTGTTTAATACCGGTATAAATTAATATTGCATCCCTTAGAAATTCTGCCATACCGGGCTTTCTTTTGTCATAATAAGCAGTAAACCGTTCATCATCCACATACATCTGAGCCAATCCTGCGTGAGCTTCCTTACTGTAATCCTTCCATGTAAATGTCAGCCATTTCTTATGCAGTTCACAGGCTTTTTGTGCTAAGTCACCAGCAGGATCCTTTGTTTCCATAGCAGCCTCTAAAGTATCAAGAACCTCGATACTCAGTTTTTCAAATTCCTCATATTGCTCCTTGGTCATCTTCATAAACTTATCATTGGATGCTTTTACCGTTTCTTCACCATATTTCTCACGTACTTCCTTACCATACTTACGTTCATTTTCATCTAATAGATTTCTTTTAAAACCTTCAAATTTTTCATTATCCTTCATCTTTAATCTCCCTTCCTTAGCCTGTATTGACCTCTCAACATTATTGATCAGCAAATCAAGTTGCTTCCTCTTATTCAGAAGCTGCTCCCTGTGAGTTGTTAATGCCCTCAATTCATCAAAGTCAGTGGAATCTAAAATTTCCTTTATCTTATCAATACTAAAATCCAGCTCTCTATAGAAAAGAATCTGCTGTAAACGGTCGACTTCTTTGCTGCCATAGATTCTATAACCTGACGAATTAATCCTAGCCGGCTGTAAAATTCCCACCTCATCATAATACCTAAGAGTTCTGGTACTGACCCCAGCCATCTTTGCCAGCTTCAAAATTGTATATTCCACGAATTCACCTCCTCACAGATACATAATAAACCTTAACGTTACGTCAATGTCAAGATAAAAAATAGTTTCTTATCTATTCAAAAAAAAGGGATGTTTAAAACATCCCACTCTAATATTATAAATCATTTGCGATTTCATTAAGAAATAATTCTGCTAATACAGGGTCGAACTGAGTACCTGCATTTTTTCTAATCTCCTCCAGGGCTTCTACCTTGGTCATTGCTTTACGGTACGGTCTGTCCGAGGTCATAGCATCATAAGCATCGGCAATCAAAATAATACGGGATAATAGAGGTATTTCTTCGCCCTTTCTTCCATACGGATAACCGTTGCCGTCCCACCACTCATGATGGTTCAAAATATAATCGGCAATCTGTTTTAACTCAGGAGTAGACATTGCTATACGATAGCCCACCTCAGGATGCTTCTTCATTTCTTTCCATTCTTCATCGGTAAGCTTACCCGGCTTATTTAAAATATTATCCGTTATTCCTATTTTACCGATATCATGAAGCGTTGATAAAAGCTCAAGATCGGTCAACTGTTCCTTCACAAGATTAAGCTTTTTACCAAATGCCTTAGAGATCTCTATTAGCCTCAGCGCGTGCTCTTCTGTCTCTTGGCTTTTCTCGTATAAGGAATTCTTCATCGATGATATGATAGCACTGTGTAAACTCTTATTTTGAAGCAGCTTTTGGCGGAACATACTGTCTTCTGCCATCTTTATTATCTCATTCATCGATTGGGTTTTATCTTTCTTCGTAGCCAATCCCAGCGAAAAGCTTAAATGGTATTCTGCCTTCTCAGCTGAAAAAGCTTCACATTTATTACTGATATCAGTTAATATCTCATTGGCTCTCTCATAGGTTGTATTGGGCATAAGAATACTGAATTCATCACCGCCGATTCTTGACAATACATCGGTTTTCCTGATACATGACCTTAAAATATCAGCAACCCTAAGTATTAATTTATCACCAACCCCATGTCCTAAGGCTGAGTTAATCAGCTTCAAACCATTAATGTCTCCGATAATCACCGATAGAGGATAATATTTCTCCTCGTCAAAAGAATACTTAATATCCTCATAATATCTTCTGTTATAAAGGCCGGTCATAACATCATGATATGTTAGATAAAGTATTTCCTCTTCTCTGTTCTTTTGCAACGAAATATCTATAATCAGGCCTTCAAGCTCTATCACATTCCCGTTATTGTCATAGATACCACGGCCTTGTTCATATACCCATTTCTTCTTTCCATTGGCAGTACATATCTCATATTCCTCCTGAAAGATATCCCTCTTGCTAAGCGCATTATTCCATTTATTCCATAGCATTTCCCTATACTCAGGTAAAATGATTTCATTAAAGGAAATATCCTTATTAAATAACAGGCTGTCGGCATTGTATCCGGTAAGGTCAAAACATCCCTCGGATACGTACTTCATTGTCCAATTACGGTCGAAGCTACACCGGTAAGCCATTCCGGGTAAATTCGAAAGCAACATTGTCATGCTTCGCTCGCTTTCATTTAAGCTGTTCTCCGCCTCAATTTTACTCGTGATGTCTTCAATAATGCAGATATTACACAAATCCGGACGGCTTTCAATCTTTAAGGGTGCAACCGTTAAATTCACCCAGACTATTGAATTATCAGGCCTTATATATCTTTTCCTAATGGAATATCCATTCGATTGAATCTCCATTAGCTTATGAAACAATTCACGGTCCTTTTCTATATCTTCAGGATGGGTTATATCAGACCATTTAAGCTTTAATAATTCCTCTCTCGTCCTTCCTACAATCTTTTCAAACATATTATTGACATCTATTATATCTTCATAAATATTTCCAAAGGTTATACCAAATGGCGATTGTTCAAATAAAGTTCTAAACACTTCTTCCTTTTCGGCAAGCTTTAAATTGAACTGCGTAAGCTTGTTCTTCTCCGACAGAAATGCTTTGTTATTTTTAACTGCCAAATAAGCCGTTATCGAAAGCATAACAAGCATAATTAGATTTAATATGAGTTGAAAGATTATAAATGGATTTGTTAACTGAAAATCTGTAAAGAATAGCAACCATATATATGCCAAACCAAAGCAGGTTATGACAATAGAATAAATTATAATATAAATTTTTTTATTAGATACATCCATGCAAATCCCTCCGGGGGAAAATCGGGTCAATTAACAAGACTATTAGAACTCTTATTTATTAATTTATAGTATTATAGCAAATTCTAACATCCAAAGCAATGTATTGTCGAATCATGTTGCCTTTTATTTTATTGACACAGCAGTAATAATAGGATATATTATAGAAACTAAAGGAAGTAAATACATATTAATAAATATTTCTGTTGTTAAAATATAAATCTACATTTTAAGGAGGCTTCGATGAGGAAAAAAGTAGCTGTATTAATGGGGAGCGATTCAGATTTACCTGTTCTAAAGGGAGCGATTAATACACTTAAGGAGTTTGGTATTAATACTGAGGCTCATATTATGAGTGCACATCGTACGCCGTCGCAGGCCATAAAATTTGCTTCCGATGCCAAATCAAACGGTTTTGGTGTAATAATATGTGCAGCCGGAAAAGCAGCACATCTGGCAGGGGTTGTAGCCGCTCATACCACATTACCCGTTATTGGAATTCCAATGAACTCGGGCGCATTAGATGGTCTGGATGCACTTCTTTCTACGGTTCAGATGCCAAAAGGTATTCCCGTTGCCACGGTTGCCATAGACGGTGCAGCAAATGCAGCCTTGCTTGCAGTTCAGATTCTTGCGGTTTATGATGAGGAACTGGCGGCAAAGCTTCAGGAGAAAAGGGCTAATATGACCAATGAAGTATTGGAAAAGGATATGAAGCTGCAGACAGAGTTATAATTTTCCTATTCAATAACAATGAGGTTGCCCTTAGGCATTACAGCCAAAGACATCCTCATTTTTTGTATGTTTAATCCGGTTATATCAGCTTATTCGGCAGCTTTATAGGCCTTATGGCTATCGCAGAATTTTCAGGTATATCAAATCTCATGATTTCTTCTCTAGTATCATGGTTTGGTGATTCTTCACCGCGTCCGGTTTTATCAACGGTAGTCATATAAATACTTGTTCCCGCAGTCAGCCTCGAAAAATCTATTAACACATCCGCTTTTTCTCCCGGTGCCAAATGTAATTTGCTTTGGTTAATGGACGATGTCAGCATACCCTTACCTCTTCCTATCACGGTAAATTTAATATCATTTGACAGCATCAGGTTATAGTATCTTGAAGAAGAGCCATTTAAAATAATGAATCTGTATTGTCTTCGCTCAACATCCAGACTGGGCCAAACCTTACCGTTTACCATAACGGCATCACCGTAGCTTTGTGTAAAGTCAAAAGAGCCATCCTTATAAAAGGAGCAATCCTGTATAATAATAGGATATTCATATTTTGCAGCCGGTAAGTCCATCATGTTTAAAGCAAATCTGTTATATTTCTTATCCTCATTTATAATATATAGACTATTTAGACCCACCGAACTATTCTGATCATAGTACCGATACATGGCAGGCTCCCGATTGTTTAAGTATAAATGATACACCTCTTTATTTCGGTTATCTGATTCGTATAATATATCGGGATAAGAATTTCTTCCTGTATGAATACACATATTTACAGGAGTATCAGTCTTATTCCTCCATATCATATGTGTAGGAATACCTCTTATTTCTTCAAATATTCCACCGGGATATGATCTTAAATATTTAGTACCGCCCCCTTCAGATACTTTTACCAGACTTCTATATCCTATAACAGAAGTCTTCGGAAAACCCTCAGGGAGAATTTGATGCTTAAATCTACATATGTCTATAAAATAAATTCTCTCATATTCCGTTGATGGAGTCCCTGTCAGTATCGGTTGATATATATAAGGCTTAATCAACTTGTTTTTATATTTTGGTATAACCTTCGGATTAAGATGTTCCTTTACTCCAAAATAGCTATTACTCCATTGCTTTCCTAAACCCATAATGTTTTTTACAGAAATCTCAGCATAATAAAGCAATACTTTAGAACGATATCGTAACATATGACACCTCAATTCGTATAATGATAGCTATATTATTGTATGTGTTTGTTACAAAAAAGTTCTTATTTCGACAATTGCTCTTTATTTTAAATGTTTAAAATAAATAACTCTGTCAATACTTCTATCATGGAGGTGACAATGTGATTGCTTTTATAAGAGCTCATAATCTAATAAACATAAGAAAAAAACTGATAATTCTATATCTTCTAAATGTATCAGACTTAATATTTACTTTAGCTCTGCTTCAAACAGGATATTTTGAGGAAATGAATATATTAATGGTTAACGTGGTACAAAACCCGGTTCTTAGCATTATACTGAAGGTTATATTCCCTGCAGGCATGCTTTATTATCTATATAATAGGATTTGCGACTCGGACATTAAACAGCTGAAATTTGCGAATATAGGTCTCCTCATATCACTGTCATTATACTCCCTGGTTAATCTTTCACATATAATATGGGTTATGTTGCTTCCCGTATATTGTCATATGTAATGAAGATTCTCTGTTCATTCTGCTATTATTTAATATAAGGCAACTCGATTCATATCTTTATCAGGACATCATATATTATAAAGAAGACCCGGGAGCGATACTTATATGCAGGAGAACAAAGACAGACAAATTAAGATGAATACCTTGACAGTCACAGGATTTGGAAGTGTTACAGCCATACCGGATATGGCAATAATTAGACTCGGTGTTTATACCACCGGAGATAATCTAAGTACAGTACAAAATGAGAACGCAAGAATAAGCCAAATGATCTTGGAAGGCTTAAGTCAAATGAACATAGATGATATTTCTACCTATCAATATAATATTGATAAGCTATACGATTTTGATAACGGCAGGAGAATTGACCGTGGTTATTTTGTACTTCAACTATAAAGGAGCAGTTATAAACCCCTTATATGTGGTTTTATAACAGCTCCATTTTATTTTGATATAACTGCAGTTGCTTAGGAACGTGGTCCTCCTTCAGGGGTTTGCTAAGCAGAAATCCCTGAATATAATCACAGCCAATTTCTTTTAAGAATCTAAGCTGTTCTTCATGCTCGACTCCCTCAGCCACGACCTCAGCACCGAGCTGATGAGCCAGATTAATTATATAAGTCAGTATCTGATTCATAGATTCTTCTTTATTAATTTTATCTATAAAGGATTTATCTATTTTGAGAATATTAATTGGCAGCATATGAAGATAGTTCAATGAAGCATAACCCGTTCCAAAATCGTCCAATGCTATCCTAATACCCATGGCCTTTAGTTGACCTATTATTTCAATAATATGCTCTGGATAAGATATTAATACGGATTCAGTTATTTCTAATTCGAGATATCTGCTGTCAAATCCTGTTTCCTCGAGAGTATCCTTTATCATCTGTACGAATGAGGGTTCAATCATCTGTACTATTGATATGTTAATTGATACAATAGTTCTTACTCGGTATTTACGCTGAATCTCCATGAACTTAGTCAATACCGTACTGATTATCCATTTACCTATATCTACCAACAAACCCGTTTCCTCAGCAATGGGAATAAATTGAGCAGGACTGATATGTCCGATACCCGGAAATTCCCATCTTGCTAAGGCTTCAAATCCATAAAGGGCCATAGTATTACAATGATATATGGGCTGATATACCATATATAGCTCATTATTTCTTATGGAATGCAGAAGGCCGTTCTCTATCTGAAGTCTCTTTAAAATGTTCAGCTGCATATCATATGTATAAAACTGAATGAAATTTTTACCCAACTTCTTAGCAGTATTCATTGCGATAAACGATCCCTTAAGTAGCTCTATTGCGTCCAGACCATCATCCGGATACTCTGAGACACCAAAACTGGCGCTTATAAAATACTCCTTACCGTTGATGACTATGGGGTTGTCAAGAATCGTTCTGAACTCTTCGATGTATTTCAGTAAGCTCTGCCTGTCAATATCCCGCTTAATCAATAAGGAGAACTCGTCCCCACCCATATGTCCAAGAATATCCTTGTCGTTCTTTATACCGCTCCACTTGTCAGAGACATATCGAAGAACTTCATCTCCAATATTATATCCCGCCGTCTCATTAATCTTTCTAAAATCATCCATATCGAAATATATAAGGTAAAACTTATTTATATAACCCTCTTTTAAGATATTTTCAACCTCATTGAGAATCATCTTTCTGTTGGGAAGACCCGTCAGGCTGTCATAATATACAAGCTGATTAAGAGTCTCTTCATTCTTCTCACAGGTCTTTGTATACTCATATATATTTTTCAATTGTTTTCTGATACTCATGGTATACCAAAACACCAGTAAAATATTAACTATTGAACTGATAGGGAATATAATGAACCATTTATTAACATGGTGATAAAATAATCCTAACAAAATACCATTTACAAAAAATATAGCTAAACATACAAACAAACCAATCCGATGAATTGGTTTGCCAAACAGCATATTTTTTAATATTTTTGAGCTCTGAAACTTATTGTCATTATTCTTCAGTAACATAGGTTGTCCTCATCTTAAAAGTAGTATGCTATTATATAACAAAATAATAGCATACTACCTCGTAATTGTCTATCCTTTTGACACAATTCTGTATCCTTTTAATTTATTCTTCTGCACCTAATGCAACTTCACTTTCAACAACAGCATCATCTTCTTCTTCTGTTTCCTCAACAGCTACCTTTGCCTCACCGATTGAAGCAACAAGCTGCGTCGGGTCGATATCAGTGGAAATTCCCTTACCAAGATCTAGATCACTTACAAATATACTATATCCGCCTTCCTTGTCAGACACATCAACCTCGATAAAATCGGGAATATCCTGAGGGAATCCGGATACCTGAATAGAATCCATCTGTCTGTTTAATATTAATCTCTTTGCCTTTAAGAGGTCTCTTCCGATAAACTTCAGTGCCACATCCACCTTAATTTCCTCGGTAAGTGATACCTTTTGAAAATCCACATGATGGTACTCATATTTCAATGGAGAATATTCGATCGTCTTAACCATTACATCATAGCTGTTCTTATCTGAATCCTGAAGATTGATAATCGCATTTCTTCCATTTTCTTTTAATACTCTTCTAAACTCATCTCTCTTAACGGCGATAGGTACTGAGTCCATACCCTTCTGGTTAATAACTCCGATTATATAACCATTATTCAGAAGTCGTTTGTTTTCTCGTTTATTAACTTCCTTTCTTATTTCCATTTTTAGTGTTGCAGTTGCCATAATATGTTCCTCCTTAATTTGTCTCATATATAGTTGCTTATTTGCATGTATGCTATATTTAAATACTTCTTAGTTTACTGCTCTCAGATTATTTCACATATCTGCCTTTTGTATATACAATTGGCACCTCTAAATCAAAATAGCAAATAAGCATATATTCTTATTTTATATAAATATATACAAATGTCAAGTTATTAGCCTTTTTTGTATTGAAAACTAAAAAAAGCATGACAAAAAGGAACCATTGATATATATCAACGGTTCCTTCTAATTCTCTATTTAGTATAATTTATTCTTTTACGCCACCTAAGGCAACACCCGCAATAATATACTTAGATAATGCGAAATATACTAAGAACAATGGCAGTACCGTAAGTGTCAGTCCAAGATATACTGCACCGTATTCCGTCTTATAGATATCACCCTTAAGTTGGCTTATCATAATCGGCATAGTGTATTTTGATTTGTTTGTCAATAAAATCGATGGCATAAAGTAATTGTTCCAGCTTGCAACAAATGCGAAAATAGCCTGTGTAGCAATAGCCGGCTTCATAATAGGTAAAATAATCCTATTAAATATGTGGAATTCGCCTGCTCCATCGATTCTTCCGGAATTCACGATATCAAGAGATAGGGTTCCTATCAGATATTGACGCATGAAGAAGACTGTCATAGGAGCGGCTATCGCCGGAAGTATAAGCGGCAGATAACTGTTGGTCCATCCAATACGATACATAAACTGATAAAAACCAACACTCAGTAACTGGCCAGGTACCATCATAACGGCCATTATAAATGTGAAGAATGCCTGACGCAGCTTCCAATTATAAGCTACTAATGCATATGCTGTCAGTGATGAAAAGTATACTGATAGTACTGTAGCACCTGTAGATATAATAAACGAATTATAAAATCCTACAAAAGGATTAAAGCTCTTTCCCTCGAATACCTTATAGTTACTTGAAAGGAATTTTGAAGGAATTAATGAAATTGCATTTGATTGTATTTCATATGTACCACGGGTTGCATTTACGATCATTATATAAAACGGTATAATACTTAATATTGCCAATAAAATACATGATACATAGATGATTACCTTGTATATTTTTTGAGGTATGGTCGTTTCATGTCTCATTTTCCCATCCTCCTTGTTTCTTTTTCAGCCTTTTTAAGGCTCTTAATCAACTTTCTTTCCTGCTTTCTAAGCTTGGCAGCATCCCTATCATACATAATCAGGAATAGAGTAGCCGAACAAATTGAGATTATAACAAACATTATTAAGCTCGCAGCAGAAGCTCTGTTATACAGATAACTTCCTGAGAAAGCCTGATTATATATAAACGTAGCTGCTGTTAATGTAGCACTATCAGGTCCACCTGCCTGGAACAACTTTGGTACGTCGAACATGTTCAATCCACCGATTAAGCTTGTAACCAGTGTAAACAGCATTATCGTTCTTAGGTTAGGTAATGTAATCTTAAAGAATGCCTGTCTGCTGGTCGCACCGTCTATTTCAGCAGCCTCGAACAACTCAGGATTGATACCGAGTACACCTGAAATAAATATAATCATAGTATAACCGTACCACATCCAGAATTGAATAAACGATACAATTCCTCTGGCAAGTGTTTTGTTTAACAGTAAATATATCGGTGCATCGATAAAACCTAAACTCTGTAATAACGAGTTAACCGGTCCTGTCGGATATGCAAATAGCGTACTAAACAAAATAGCTATAGTAGCCTGTGTTATTATATTAGGCATATAAAATACTACTTTAAAAAATCCCTGACCCTTAATCTTGCGACGATTATTGGTGAACCAAGCCGTAAGTAAAAGAGCCAACAGAATCTGAGGAATAAAGTTAACAATCCACATTCCAACCGTATTACCCAATGATTTTTGGAAGGATGGATTCTTTATAACTGATTTAAAATTAGCAAATATATCTTCTAAGAATTTGAAATCTGTTCTTCCAATTCCTTTAAAATCCGTAAAACCAATTATAGTAGTAAACAGTAACGGATATAATTGGAAGACAATATAAGCTAATACAAATGGAATACTGAATATATATCCATATTTAGCGTAACTAACGCCCTTGCGTCGCATAATGTATCACCTCCGGTATGCTTATAACCCCTCTTTGATATAATTTTAGGGCGGTCGAAAGGCTTCGCCGCCCCAAAATTTTAATCTAGATTAATTATCTAAATCTACTTCAACATCAAGGTTATCTGCTACAAGCTGTTTGAAATCAGCAAGAGCCTGTTCACGGGTCTTGTTTCCAGCAGTGTACTCACGTACCTGTCCACGGAAATGTCCATTGATTGTCTCGTCATACTGTGTTAAGTTCTTACCATTTGCGAACTCACCAGCAGGAACGAAAGCATCAAACATGTTCTGACCGTTCAGGAAATCGATTTCGCCGTTAGAAATCTTCATAACAGCACCGGATGCAACAGTATCCTTGGTACCACTTTCAGGATCAAATGTTCCGTTAGCCCACATATACTGTAATCCGTTCTCACTGTAATCAAGTGTAATCCACTCAATAATCTTTCCTACAGTCTTAGGAATCTTGGTATCCTTGTTAGCAAGTACCCATGATCCACCCCAGAAGAAACCTACAGGAGGCTC
The DNA here is from genome assembly GCA_012523775.1 of Clostridiales bacterium. Lineage (GTDB taxonomy): Bacteria > Bacillota > Clostridia > Lachnospirales > Lachnospiraceae > Mobilitalea. The sequence continues at coordinate 54,084 of JAAYTK010000062.1, forward strand.
ACATACTGCCCAATCGCCGTATGTACCTTCACCGATCTTCTCACCACCGGAGTTACCAGCCATAACGTAGTTAATTAACCAAGCAGGTCCGAAGAAACCAAATACAGGCTTCTCACCAACGCCCTTCATATCTGCATACCAAGCGTCTGTCCAGTCCTGAGTATCATTGTGATAACCATTATCTTTAAGCTTCTTGGAGAGATCTAAGAACTCTTCACGCTTAGGATCGATTGTAAGCTTACCGTCTACAACCCAACCCTGGTCGGAGCTGTTCTCAACAGCGTGCCAGATATCTCCGTCACCGGATACGATAGCATAACCCTTAGCCTTTAACTCCTCAGCTGCTTCAAAGAACTTATCCCAGCCAGGACCAATCTTACCTTTGATTACTTCAGGATCATCTGTTCCCCAAGTATCCTTAGCAAGTGAACGACGATAGATGAAAGCACCGCCGGTTGCCTGATAGCCAAGTCCTACTAACTTACCATCGGGATTGGTTCCAATCTCAACAGTGTAAGGTGCAATCTCAGCTTCCTCTAACAGTCTGTCTACATCGATACCAAGGTCAGCATAAGGTGCAGCATACTGATAAGCATCACCCTGACAATACTTGAGAACGAAAGCCGCCTCAACTACATAGATATCAGGTGCATCTGCGCCACCGCCTGCAAGAGCCTGGTCAAGAGCCGGCTGATAGAGACCGTCGGTAGTAGCAATAATTGTCTCGTTGATCTCGTAAGGAAAATCAGGATTGAGTTCCTTATACTTCTGAAGCATCTTAGGAACCTCATCCGTAAATGCATAGATGTTAAGTGTCTTTACACTCGGATCATCCTCTACTTCCTTTGCAACTTCCTCAACTTTTTTTGGAGGCTGCTGTGTGTCATCTGTCTTATTTGAGCCTTCCTTTGTGTCATCTTTCTTACAGCCTGTCAATGCTAATGACATTAACAATAAGCTGGCAAGAAGTAGTGCTAAAAATCGTTTCATGTTATACCCTCCTCTTATATTTTGTATTCAAAAAAATACAAATGTATTATAACAAATTAAAATATGACAAGCTTCTCAAATATTGCTATCTTAATCTCATATATTGCTATTTTTGTGCAATATTTATATATTTAGTCCTAATACATCTGTATTTATTGACGTATTTAATTGGTCTAGGACTTGTTAATCTTGAATATTTTAATAGCTTCCTCTAGTTTTTTAGCATCTTTTTCTAATGTTATTGCCGCCTCTTTCATTTGTTCAACTGATTCATTTTGAATAATTGCGGTTGCATTCATCTCCTCCGCGGAGGCGGCTGTCTGCTGTGTAACGGCAGAAATATTTGAAATTGAATTCAATGTTTCCTCTTTTACTGTTTCAATATTATTAAGTCTGACAATAATACCGCTGAAATTCTCCGCCAGCTTATTTACATGATTGCTGATGTCATCAAAGGCATCGATTGTTCTGTTTAATGCCTCAATTTGTGATTCTACAATATCCTCAGCCTTTTTGGCCGTTGCAACAGTTTCGTTATTCTGTACAGCAATATCTGCTACGGTCTTCTGTATCTGGTTAGCCGCCTCCATACTCTGGTCGGCTAATTTTCTTATTTCTTCTGCTACAACAGCAAAGCCTTTACCTGCATCTCCCGCTCTGGCGGCTTCTATTGAAGCATTTAGTGATAACAGATTAGTCTGGGCAGCAATTTCATTTATGATGTTAACAAAGCTTTCAATTTTCTTTGACTGCTTCTCGAATTCCTGTATTTTTCTGATAACATCCTGTGTAATTTCCGAGGTTGCTTTAGACTTATTATTTAATTCCTCAATAATATGAATACCATCGTCGGTTACGGATTGAGTATCATTGGCAATCTTCTTATTATCGTTAGTGTTTTCATAGAGTTGATTGATTTGCTCGGCAAGCTCCGACATTTGAGTGAGACAATGCTCAGCATCTTCTGCCTGATGGATAATTCCCCCACCGATATCATCAATTGTTGCGGTTATTCCCTTAGTCGCCTCCAGTAGCTCTCTCGATGTAAACGATAATCGTTTGGCCGAATTACTTACTGTTGCGCTTACTCCCTGAACATCTCCGATTAATTTACTCATATTATTTATCATATCCGAAATTCCGATGGCAAGAGTCTGGAATTCATCCTTTCGCTTAATGTCAAAGTCTACGGTCAAATCACCCCTTGCCGCCTTGGATATGGATTTATTAATATCGTTAATTGATCTTGTAATACCCCTTGTTATGATTAATACTATGGCAATCGCCACAATACATGCCACCGTAACAAATGCGACACTTATTGCTCTGATGCCACTAACCTCTTTTAAAATTGTACTCTTGGGAATCAGTGAGCAAATTATTCCCGGAATCATATCAAACTTACTATATATAAATAAGTAGTCCTTACCATTAAATTTCTCATAGGAGTATCCGCTTTTTTCTTCTGATTCCAATGCTTCATGGTAATAACTCAAATCAGAGAACACACTGGTAGCATATGTATTTACCAAGGTTTCTCTTCCATCCTCGGTAATATAGCCCTGAATGCTCCCTTCTCCCATATCAAAATCGAAAAACATATCTCTGATACTGTCGGCAGATATATCAAAAATTATATATCCGCGACTGTCACTGAATTTTCTTATAAGACTTATAGCATAACTGTCAGTATTATATTCTTTGTTTTGCAGTAAAATATCATCTAATTCTTTATGCTCACCAATCCATATATGTTGAGTCTTTTTCTCTTTAAACGTGGTTCCAATATGTGAATTAAGTATTTGTTCATATAAATAGTTATTTATACCCGTAGTCGTAGAGATACCCACTCCGTTTGCGCTTATAATATGAATATTTGATACAAAGTAATTTGACCTTGCATTCATATTAATTCTATCCTGTAAATCATCATAGGATTTTACACTGGCCATGGCATCCTCATAACTCAGCTCAAAAAACTTCTTAAAATTGATATCTCCTATTATCTCCATAGAAGATCTTTCCGCAATGCTAAGTCCTAAATTCATATATCTTTTCATGGCATTAGTTGTGTCTAAAGCGCTGACCTCGAAGTTATGGATAATTGCGTCTTCAGATTTTTTGTAAGAAACCACACCATAAATAGCCAAAAATAATATGGGTATTAGAAGTCCTATGGCAAGCCTTACCTTAATACTCTTCCATAAATATCTCAAAAAGAGTAATTTTTGAAGCCTATCTTTAATACCTGATATGAATGGTTTTAAGCGCTTCTTCATTTGTAGTCCCCCCAATAAGTGTAATAATTCATACTTTTTTCCTATATATCTATAATATAGCAGTAAACCATATGAAAATCAACGTATTTTGACAGATTTAATTATTAATAATCAATTATTGTATTTTTACCTGGTACCAAATTGGACTGTACCAGGTACCGATTTGGGCTGTACCAGGTACCGTACCGGGTACCGTACCGGGTACCATTATTTTCCTTGACAACATTTTGATATTGTTTTATATTCTAATTAGATATCTAATTAGATGGCTAAGGAGAAAGATTATGAATAAAATTCAGCGTCTGCATGTGGCTCTGATACAATGTTATACGGCACATAAGAAATGTAGCTTTCAGGAATTTCAAAAATTGAATCTTACTACCGGCCAGCCTAAGGTCTTGTATATTCTTCATCAAAAGGAAGGATATCTTCAGAAGGATCTTGCGAAACGGGCTCATGTAGAGCCCGCCACTATGACTTCCATTCTTGACAATATGATGAAAAAGGGACTTATTTATAAGGAGCCGACTTTGGTTTCAGGCGGAAAACGCGCCAATGCAATCTTTCTTACTGAAAAAGGCCGCGATATGTCAATAAAGGTCAATAAGATTGTTGATGATATTGAGAAATTGAGTTTTCAAGGCTTTAGCGATGATGAAAAGCAATTATTAGTAAGTTTAATGGAACGAGTTCAGTCAAATCTTCAAAATTATTAATAAGGAAGGGTACTCATATTATGAAAAAAATTCTATCATTACTAATTCTCTTACTATTGCTTCTGCTTACTGCCTGCTCCGATAAGGAAGCCGCTGAGGAAGGCATGACCGATAACAATGAGCAAGCAGACCTTATCAATGACAATACGAGCGATACCAATATTGATGAAAAAGACTCGGAAAATGACAAAGATACATATGACATCGTGACCGATGATACTTCAGATAAGGAGCCGACAGTTATGCCCGAGAATGAAATTGTCCCTGAGCCAAAATATATTGAATATACCCCTGTTGATGCAATACCGGAAGAATACCTTATCCAAAGAACGGATAATGCAGGTACTATAGAAGCAATTACATATACGACAAAGGACTATTTTGGAGACGAATCGGAGATTACCAAGCCCGCCTATGTATATCTCCCCTATAACTATGATGAAGCCAAACAGTATAATGTACTTTATCTTATGCACGGTATAGGCGGCACGGAAAACGAGTGGGGAATGAATAACGATTCCTCAAGAATAAAAATCATTATGGATAACCTGATATATAATGGAGAAATCGAGCCATTTATCATCGTAACTCCCAACGGACGTTCCAGCGCCGGCTATGCCAGTGCTGCCACGGACTTTAATTCCTTTTATTTATTTGGAAAAGAACTCAGAAACGACCTGATTCCTTATATCGACAGCAATTACTCCACATATGCCGATTATGATGAAAATGGCTATGACCTGACAAAGGCACGGAATCATCGGGCTATGGCAGGGCTGTCTATGGGCGGAATGCAGACGATAAATATTGGAATGTGTGAATGTCTGGATATCATAAGTTATTTTGGAGCATTTTCCTCCGCTCCCACAACTAACACCGCTTCTGTGATTTCCGAAATAATAAATGGTGAATTTTCCGACTATGATATCAACTATTTTTATAATATATGCGGAACCGAAGACAGTATAGCCTTAGCCAGTGCTAAAGCCGCTGTCACGGATCTTACCGACTTAACCGATAAGCTTATAGACCAAAAGAACCTTATATGGCAGGAAGTTGGCGGTGGTCATGGCTTTGATGTATGGTTCTTGGGATTCTATAATTTTGCCAATATTGTTTTTAAAAGATAATTAAACGGAGAAGAGTATGCTAAGAAGAATATTGATTAAGAACGGATGGATTGAAGGACTTCCGGCATCAGACCCTCGGATTACTGCATTTAATGGAATTCCCTTTGCAATGCCCCCAGTTAAGTCCTTACGCTTTCGGGCACCTGTTCCGGCTTCTAATTGGGTAGGAACCATGAAGACATATAGCTTCAAACCGATTTCAATGCAACCTGTACCGGGTCTTGATACGGACAATATTTATACCAGGGAATGGCATGTCGACCCTGATATTCCAATGAGCGAGGACTGTCTATATTTAAATGTTTGGACGCCGGCAAAACGGGATGATGAGAAGCTCCCGGTATTTGTTTGGTTTTTCGGTGGCGGCTGGCAGGTTGGGTATACATCGGAAATGGAATTTGACGGCGAACGCTTTGCCAGACGCGGTATCGTTTTTGTCAGTATTAATTACAGATTAAATGTCTTTGGTTTTCTCTCTCACCCGGAAATCACAGATGAAAATCCGACACAGCCGGGAAATTTCGGACTGCTGGATCAACAGCTTGGTTTAAAATGGGTAAAGGAAAACATTGCAGCCTTTGGCGGCGACCCGGATAATATAACAATCGGCGGTCAGTCCGCAGGCGGCGGCAGTACATTGATGCAGATAGTCAGCGAGCAAAACGAAGGACTGTTCCAAAAGGCTATTATTCAGAGTGGTGTGTTAATGAATCCCTATGAGGAGATGTTACCCAGACGCACCCTATCGGAAGCCGAAAATATCGGCATTGAATTCTTTGATTTTTTAGGAGTTAAGAGCCTCGAGGAGGCAAGAGCCCTCCCTGCATCTTTTATCATGCAGAAGTGGGAAGAATACGGAGGCTTTTTCACCTCAATGAAATATTGGATGCCAATACAGGACGGTTATTTCTTAAAGGATAATCCAATGAAGCTTTTCCTGGATGGCAAGTACAGCAAACTTCCATTGCTACTCGGACATACCGAAAATGAATTTAAGGCTAGTCTGAATGTACAAACTAAAGAGGAAATAAATATAAAGGCAAAAGAATTATTCGGTGACAATGCCGATGAGTTCTTGAAACTGATAGGCTGGCCCGATGATACTATAGATAATATAAAGAAATCGGCTGAGGTTCATGCTATCGAATATGCGATTCGAATTTTATGTGATGATGATAATGATGCAAATTCGGGTATAAATAAATACTATTATGAATTTAATCCCGAAATACCGGGATGGGACAATCCGGGGTCGTTTCATTCATCGGAATTATGGTTTACTTTCGAAACATTGGCAAAATGCTGGCGTCCATTCACAGGCAAGCATTATGATTTGGCGAGACAGATGTGTAATTTTTGGTCTAATTTTATTAAAACCGGTGATCCTAACGGAAATGACCATACAGGGGAACCAATGCCCGAATGGAAGCCTTATACAAAGGAAAACCCTAACAAAATGTTATTTACCGATGTTCCCCATCCTACCGTTTGTCAACCTTCGTCGATTATGTCCTTTCTGGTTCGCGATTATATTAAGCGAAGCAGACCTATCTGATAAAATTACTCCTTTTAATTTTAGAAAGGGCTGTTTACACAGCCCTTTCTGCATTTTTATTCTAATGTAAAGGAAGCCAGACTGGCACCTCCGTTTCCGGTATAAGTAAAATATAAGGCCTGAACTCCGTCGGGAATTGCAATATTCCCCTCATATTCTGTCCATACATTGGTAAAGTCCACAGGAATCCTGCCAAGAGCCGGACCGTTCCATGATGTTTTAATCTCAAAAGCCCCGCGACAATATCCCCTCACCTTTATTTTAACCTTTCTTATATTCTTACAATCAAAGTATTTAAAACCGGCGGTAGCGGTGTTTCTCATATTTGCTATATACCCAATTTCTTCGTCACCGTCCCTGCCATCCTGTGTAATCTTTGGAAATCTTCCGTCCATCCACGGGTCCCCCGTATATATGGCGTCATCCTTACAAAACAGATTACATGCGATATATGCAGGATACTCACCATGGCCTCTTAAAGGACCGTTGTTGGAGCCACAGGAGGACATTTCCACCTGAGGAATGCTGCCGTCGCTTAATATTTTGATTTCCTCCATGCATCCCTGTCGGCAAAAATTCGTTCCATTGGTATGTCTATGATAGAAAATATACCATTTACCGTTAATCTCAGCCATTCCACCGTGGTTATTGCCTCCGTAATACATTGGCTTATCCGCAGGCTTATAGGAATCGATATGAAGGTCATTATTACTTACAATAACTCCCTGATATTCGAAGCCCTTCGTGGGGTATAGGCTCGTGGCATAGCAGAGCTCGTGCATGACAACCGAAGAATATACGAAATAATATACGTCTCCGACTTTTCTGATAGACGGAGCCTCGAAAAACTCATGCCCTTCGTATCCACTGCCTTTACTATATGGCTCACTGGGAGCAATAAATACAGGCTCCTCAATAATTGTCAGCATATCGGAATCAAGAACCGTAGCCATGGGTCCCTTTCTGGATTTGTCTCCTTTAGCACAGAATCCGGTATAAAGATATGTTCTGTCATTTTCCGTCAACACGGCAGGATCGAACTGAGGCTGGTCTCCTTTTCTTTCTCCAAGACGGGTCCCATCAGCATAATGTACATATCCATAGAATTCATACTTCCCTGCCGGCGTGTCACAGACCGCTACGGATACCACAGAAACCTTATCAAGAACATAATATAAATAATAGCGACCGTCCGGCCCTCTGGTAACGTCAGGAGCATATAGACACATAGCTCCGTCCGGATTTAACGGATCGTCTGTTTTTCCGTATATAATTCCCTCATATTTCCACTCCCGTAAATTATATATAGATGCAGAATAACAGACATAGTCATTCAGGCAAAACACATGACCATTGAACCGGTCATGAGAGCCGTAGACATATACTCTGTCCCCATATACATGGGGTTCACCGTCCGGTATATACTCCCAGGACGGCAGATATGGATTATAACCCTGTTTAGTCATACTCATCTTCTCCTTTTTCGGTGCCCATTTTCGGTACCAGGTACGGTACCAGGTACCGTACCTGGTACCTATTTTATCATATTTCATTATGAACCGGTAGACTTATAATGTTTGACACCGAATTTCCAGAACATAAGGCTAGGTATAAAAAACAAACAGACCACCAAGGGCAAAAACATATACAATTTATTATCGTTTCTTCCTACGGTACCACCCAATATCATCAGAAGCATCGTAAGAATCTTATCCCAACTCCACGGAATTTCAGATATATTAATTATATGTCTCTAAGAAGCTCAAAGGAGTCGAAAACAGGTACATCCCACCATAGCTGGGACCTCTGTCCAAATACAACTCCTATCTCACTGACATGTTCTTTTCTTTCTTTCCAAGGAATTCTCCCATTGATAGTACAGCTTCCGCTATCCGGCGTTAATATACCGCTTAACACCTTTATGGTACTGCTCTTACCTGCTCCATTGGGACCGATATACCCGACCATATCCCCCTCATCGATTGTAAAGGAAATATCATCAAGTGCTTTGATACATTCATACTCCCTATGAAATAGAGCCTTGAATGCCTCCAAAAAACCGGCATTTCGCCGGCTAACCTTAAAGGTCTTAGAAATGTGTTCATAAATTCACTCAACAGTCTATACCATACAATATTATTTGATCAAAATTATGTCATATAAACTACCAGCTATAAACATTTTATCATCTGAATACTTTCATAAATCTTCTGGCAATTTTTAACCCGGTATTAAAAAGCGGGCCCTCCATCTCCTTCTTTATTCTTTTCAGCTCCTCCCTTATCTCTATTCCCTGAGGACAATGCTTCTCGCATTTTCCGCAGTTTTTGCATATTGAAGCATAGGCAGGCTGGTTTGACAATCCTCCTAAAGTACGTATATATATGATTTTATTACGCTTTTCTTTCAGCAAATATTTGTCGTTATAGACGGAAAAGCATCCCGGTATATTAACGCCAAAAGGACAAGGCATACAATATCCACAGCCCGTACAGGGTATCTTGGTCTTCTCATGAATAATTTTCATTACCCTTTCATATACCTCAAGCTCATTATCGGTTAAAGAATCGGCTTGCATTTCACCTGCAATGCGCGAATTCTCCTCAAGCTGTGCTTCGTCACTCATTCCTGATAGAACAACAGTTATCTCGGGATGATTCCATAACCATCGCAAAGCCCATTCTACAGGTGTCGTATTCCTATTATAGGCATGGAACTCCTGTATAACCTCTGATGGCAGACGGTCTGCCAATCTGCCTCCTCTAAGGGGTTCCATAACAATAACCGGAATTCCCAATGAATGAGCAAGCATAAGTCCGGATCTTCCGGCCTGATTATTAACATCTAGATAATTATATTGTATCTGGCAAAAATCCCATGGATATGCCGTAATCAGTTGTTCGAAATCTATGCCAGACCCATGAAAAGAGAATCCAATATTTCTAATGACGCCCTGTTCCTTTAGCTCCTCCAGCCAACCGATAACACCCATATCCTTCATTTTGTCAAATACACTCATATCTGACAGCATATGAAGAAGATAATAATCTATATAATCCGTCATAAGTCTGCTAAGCTGAGTGGATAAAATCTTCTTCGCACCGGACAAACTGCTAACCATAAAGGGAGGAAGCTTTGTAGCTACCTTTACCATCTCTCTGCGTCCATCGGATAAAGCCTTCCCCAGAATAGACTCACTTTTACCGCCATTATAAAAATAAGCAGTATCAAAGTAATTAATGCCCTTATCAATGCATTTTCTTATCAATTCTATCGAAGCCTTCTCATCAACACTGCCGTTTTTTGTCGGAAATCTCATACAGCCAAATCCTAATATCGAAAGCTCATCATTATTTTTAGAATTTTTTCTGGTAAGCATAATATCCTCCTCATTTATACGCTACGAATACGCATTAAAGAATTTTCATAGCCTGTCCACGTATTTTGTAAATATTACTTATTTCTCCCGTATTGAGGACAGTCCGAACAGACTTCCCAATAAACCCAGAGCCATACTAAGGCCCGGAAGCAAAATAAACATTTTATTAATCAGTTCTTCCCTCGGCGGTAACGATATGAACGGTATTGTACCACCGATACCGTTATAAGCTCCGTTTATAATAAAAGATATACTTAATGCCGCCAATATTCCACCTAACAGAGTAAGAAACAGGCCTGTTAAAATATAAGGAAAACTTATAAATGTTCCGGGAGATCCAAGAAGTCTCAGAGTATTTATCTGATCCTTATTGTTATATATACCCTGACGAATCATATGCGAAAGAATAATAAGAGTAGTTATGCCTACGGCAGCCATCATAAGGTATCCCAATATCTTAAGTGCATATGTAATGTCCTGAATTTTCTCCAATACCTCTCTGTTGTCTCTTACATATTCTATTCCCGGTGAATTCTTAACACCGTCGATAACATAATCCGTTGCATCAATATCGATTCGTATTTCAATAAATGCTTCAAAAGGGTTTTCGTCGAATAGCTCCAGTATTTTGGCTTCCTCACCCAGTATATCCTCCATCCGCCGCTTAGCCTCGTCCTCGTCAACTATCCTGGTGCTTCGGACACCGTCCATACTGCCTATTTTATCCGCTAAGGCTTCTCTTTCCTCGGCTGTTATATTCTCAGAGAAATACCCGTTAACCTCTGCCTCCTCATTAAGCATTATCACAAGACGATTACCTATGTCTGTTCCTGTAATAACTATTCCGAGCAAAAACAGAATCAACCCGGTTCCCAGTACCGAGAAAATATTTGACATCAGATTCAGCCTGATAACTCGACCCGATTCCTTAATAAAATAACCGAAATTGAACAGAAAGCTTCTCATATTACCGGTACCTCCGTTCTATCGTAATTCTGCCGTTGTCGACCCTTATGAAGGTGGCCTCCTGCTCATCCTTAATAAGATGTGTGGCATGGGTTGTTATAATAACTGTTGTATTATCATTCCTAAAGGACTTCAATAGTTTCAGGATATTTATAGCATTGTCATAATCTAAATTACCGGTAGGTTCATCAGCCAATATAAGAGACGGCTTTCTGGCAACAGCCCTGGCTATGGCAACCCTTTGAGATTCACCCCAGGACAGGTTTTCAACCTTTGACAGCTTCTTATGGCCGAGACCTACATTTTCCAAGGTTTCATTCGCCACAGCTTTCATTTGTTTGGGCTTTATCCCCAGAAACCTCATTCCTATCATGACATTTTCTAAGGACGTTCTTCCCTCAATGAGTTTGAACTCCTGAAAAACTGGGCCGATGCTTCTTCTGATTTTTCTGATTCCCATCATGCCGCTGTCGTTAATCGATTTACCAAGAACGCTTAAGGTACCTGTAGTCGGCGATTCGATACCCATAATCAGCTTAAGCAGGCTTGTTTTACCGGAACCACTGGGTCCTGTTATGTATACCAACTCTCCAGGTGAAATATCCAAATTCACATCGACTAAGGCTTGAGTCTTGTCGGAATATATTAATGAAACATTCTTTGATACTATCAAAATCGCTCCTCCTTTTGTCAATCTAGAACAGTGATCCTGTGTCTATGGTAAAGTGTATATATCCATCCTTAGTTTCAATGTCCTTTAGCTTTATATCGATGGTTACCATATCCCCCGCCACCTGCTCAAAATCAATAACCAGGGGATTGTTCCTGAATAATTCATCGATTGATTCTGTCTCAAGAGTCATATTATAGAAGGTTCCGCTTTGCGGTACAAATAACAGTGATGCTCCCCCTTCTAAAGTGAAATAGCCGTCCAATACCAAATGATTCTCAGGCACCTCAATTCTTACCTTTTCCTGCCCGAAACTAAAGACTATTTTTGATAATGTGGAATTTTCATTCATTATCTTATTAAAGGTATCCTCATGTATCGCACCCTTTAATGAAAAGAAACTGAATTTAAGATTTAAATCCTCCATTGTAAAATGACCTTCGCCAATAATACGCGAAAATTCATCAACAACCTCAGAAAAAAGCAACTTCAGGTTATTCCACATCAGCGTCAGATTATCCAGATGCTGTTGATATTTGTCCCTTTCCTCAGCTAATGAATCCAGATAATCCTCCTGTTCCTTCAAAAGTCTCTTACGCTCTGCAATCGGTTCTTTAAGCTCTTCTCTTTTAATCTCCAATAAGGCGGCATTTTCAGATAGATTCTGCCTGTTCTCCTCTAAGAACTTCTTGCTTTCTTCTATTGAATCCAAGAGTTCTCCGGTATTCCTCGACAGATCCTTTATAAGATTCAGACTCTTAATGAATGATGTAAGATTATCTGCTTTCAACAGAATATCCAGATAAGAAGCCGGACCCCCTCGTTGGTAGCTTATCAGAACCTGCTCCAAAATACTGAGATGAATATTATAGTTTTCCTCTTCTTCTATAATGGATTTATCCAGTTCATTTATTTTAATGGTTAAATCATTTATTTCTTTGGTTATTCTTTCTTCTTCTCTCTCCATTTCCTCTATTTCCTGTGTGAGGATAAAGAGCTTCTCAAGAGTCTGCTTTTCCTGCTCATTTATTCCCTCAAGCTGTTCGGCGGCTTCCTCAATAGGCGTCACCTCACCAATAGCCTTATTCGGACTAGCCAATAAGGTAATACCAAGAAACAGCATAAAAATAATTGAGTATTTCAATTTATTTGGGTTCATACGATTACCCTCCCTGTCTACTCTAATATCAACACACAAGTATACATAAGCGTACTTTAGCATGGGTTTGAGGTAATAATAATATAGTGAGGCTTCAATGTCAATATCAGCCATATATCAGAATTTTCCACTCTTTTATCTATTATGTATAATAATAAAAAAATTTTTAATGAATTATTATCCTTGATTGTTTTTAAATCCCTGATATAATAAATATATACTAAAATTACTATATTTTAACGAGGAGATAACAGATGAAAAAACACGCAAAACAGAATGAACCATTAGTAACACATATCTATACTGCTGATCCATCTGCTCACGTGTTCGAAGACAAGATATATATTTACCCTTCACATGATTTGGAGCATGATGGGGTATCTGATGATGAAGGTACTCAATATGCTATGGAGGATTACCATGTGTTCTCAATGGATGACATCGATGCACCTGTAATAGACCACGGACAGGTTCTTCATATGAAAGATGTTCCTTGGGTTAGCCAACAGATGTGGGCACCCGATGCCGCATATAAGAACGGCACATATTATTTCTATTTTCCGGCAAAGGATAAAGATGGCATCTTCCGTATAGGTGTTGCTACCAGTAAGAGTCCCGCCGGTCCATTTACACCCGAACCAGATTATATACCGGGAAGCTTTAGTATCGATCCTGCGGTATTTATCGATGATGATGGTACTGCATATATGTATCTGGGTGGTATCTGGGGCGGACAGCTGGAAAAATGGCAGACAGGAAGCTTCGATCCCAATGCGGGACCTCAGGACCCCAATGAAGAAGCTATCAGCGTACATGTCACTAAAATGAATGAAGATATGCTGACCTTTGCAGAACCTTTGAGAGAAAGCAAGATTCTCGATGAGAACGGCAAGCCTCTCCTTGCAGGAGACGAAGACAGACGATTCTTCGAAGCTCCTTGGGTGCATAAATATAACGGAACCTACTATCTCTCCTATTCAACCGGTTCAAGCCATTATATTTGCTATGCTACCAGCGATAATCCAATGGGTCCCTTCAAATATAGAGGTCGTATTTTGGAGCCTGTTATAGGATGGACGACACATCAGTCAATAGTAGAGTTTAGAGGAAAATGGTATTTATTCTATCATGATGCTTCATTATCAGGCGGCATTGACCATAGACGTTCAATTAAATTTACAGAGATTAAGTATAACGAGGATGGAACCATACAGACAATACATCCTTACAATAATTAATAATCTTAAGGTCAAAGAGAATTTATAAATAAATTCCGGGAGGATGCTTATATACTCATAAAGCATCCTCCTGTTTTTTATCTTTGTTTCCTTATAAGCTCAGCTTATGTTAAGTATAAAAACTATTAGTTTTACTAAAGCTATATAAAATGCTATAATAACCGAGTAATGTGCATAAACCATTATATCTATAAACACAGGGAGTGAGTTTAATGGAAAGATATATCGGAACTGTATCAAGAGGGATTCGTGCCCCGATAATACGCAAGGGAGATAACATTGTAGAAATTGTTGTGGATAGTGTACTCAGGGCTGCAAAGAATGAGAATTTTCAAATTTGTGACAGGGATATTGTCGCCGTAACAGAAGCTGTCGTCGCCCGAGCACAAGGAAATTATGCATCCGTCGATCAAATAGCTGCAGATATATCCCATAAATTCACTGATAATCATATAGGTGTCGTATTTCCTATTTTAAGCAGGAACAGATTTGCCATATGTCTCAAGGGTATTGCAAGAGGCTCAAAAAAAATAACATTATTATTAAGCTATCCCTCTGATGAGGTTGGAAATCATTTGGTAGACTTGGATGCTTTGGATGAAAATAATATCAATCCTTATACCGATGTTTTATCCGAAGAAAAATATCGCAGTCTGTTTGGATATAATAAGCATCCATTCACTGGTGTGGATTATATAGATTATTATAAGAGAATCATTCAGGATGAAGGATGCGAGGCTGAAATAATACTCTCTAATGATTGCCGGACAATCCTTAACCATACGAGTCATGTTCTTTTCTGTGATATACATTCCCGGGCAAGGACGAGGAGACTTCTTCAGAATGCCGGTGTTGAGATTATATATGGTCTGGATGAAATTCTGTCTGCTCCCATAGAAGGAAGCGGATACAATGAAATATACGGACTGTTAGGCAGCAATAAGGCAACTGAGGATTCTGTGAAGCTCTTCCCCCGCGATTGCCAACCTATTGTAGACAGTATAAAACAAAGGTTTTTCGAACTTACCGGAAAACAAGTTGAGGCTATGATATATGGAGACGGAGCCTTTAAGGATCCGATCGGTAAGATTTGGGAGTTGGCTGACCCCGTCGTATCTCCCGCATATACAAGCGGTTTGGAAGGAAAGCCGAATGAAGTGAAGTTGAAATATCTTGCAGACAATGATTTCGCTCACCTGCAGGGTGAAGAATTAAAGAAGGCTATATCTGAATATATCAGAACCAAAGGAGATAATCTTGTAGGTGATATGGCCTCCCAAGGTACAACACCGAGGAGATTAACTGATTTAATCGGTTCTCTCTGTGACCTTACCTCGGGAAGCGGTGATAAGGGAACACCTATAGTTTATGTTCAGGGATATTTTGATAATTATACCAAGTAAGTATATATCTACAGTTACTCCGAAATAAGCGAAGCCATTATAAGGATGCTTTTTATTCGCTCGATATGTTCCACGGTCGGACTTTGAAGAGGATGTGTGCACACATCCTCTATTTGTATGCCTCGCATTATCATAGCCTTTTTTACCAGAGGTACAAAGGGTACTCCGAATTCGAAAAGCTGTGCCAATATGTCCATCTGCTTTTGATAATACGAAATTCTCTCCGTATCATTTTCCCGAAAGGCCTTTACCCATCCGGAACCCACTTCGGGAGCAATATTAGTAAGCCCGCCTATAACTCCGCTTCCACCGCTAAGAACATTATGTGCAAAATTATCATCATATCCGGAATATATCTCAAAATCAGGAAACTCCGGTAATATGGTATCTATCAGCTTACGGGTATGGGTAAAATTCACTACCGTGTCCTTACATCCCACGATATTACCATGCTTCCTTCTAAGCCTCAGCATAAGCTCGGGTGACAAATCATATCCGGTCCGCTCCGGATAATTATACAGATATATTTTGATGTCCACAGCATCCGCAATTGTATCAAAATAATACTCCAGGCTGTCCTGTGATAAAGAAAAATAGTAAGGAGGCACTATTATTACCCCTTCTGCGCCATTATCTTTGGCAAATCGGGTTAATTCTATTGTTTCCTCCGTTCTCATGCTTCCGGTACCTACGATTAGTGGGACCCTGTGATTAATATGGCGTACGGCTTTGAGTATAAGCTCCTTCTTCTGTATCATATCCAGTGCAAAAAACTCACCCGTACTTCCCATTAATATGATACCGTCTATTCCGCCTTCAATGACAAAATCCCAAATCCTCTGATTTGCCTCAATATCAATTTTATAGTTTCTATCGAATGCCGTTACCACCGGAGTTATAAAACGCGATTTCATTATACCTCTCCCTTCACAGAACTATCCTATGATTTCTACTCATATCCGGCACCTTCCATAGCCGACAAGGCTAAGGAAGTATATCTCTTTAATATTCCTTTTCTTACAGGTCTTGGAGTAATTCCTTCCCCGGCACGCTGAAGGAATATCCGCTCTATCTCCTCAGGCTGTTTTAGCTCACCATCTATACCTACGCAGTCAATCTTCCTGGCCTGTATATCATACTCAATGATATCTCCTTCTCTGAGATATGCCAGCGGTCCGCCGACCGCAGCCTCAGGTGATACATGTCCGATTGCCGCCCCTCTTGTGGCCCCCGAAAATCTGCCATCGGTTATAAGTGATACCGTACCGTTTAGCCTTTCATCACACACTATTGCCTCGGTTGTCATAAACATCTCAGGCATGCCTGAACCTCGCGGACCTTCATAGCGGATTATAATAACGTCACCGGGATTGATTTTTCCTTGAACTATCGCTCTATGGGCATCCTCCTCCGAGTCAAATACTCTGGCAGGACCCCTATGGGCGTACAGCTTCTTATCACATGCAGAATACTTTACTACAGAGCCCTCAGTAGCTATATTGCCCTTGAGTACTGCAATGGAGCCCACCTCCGTAGCCCTGTCCGGAGGAATAATAACCTGTTCTCTCGAAAGACCGTAATTTGTTAAGTAGCCCAAATTACGTTCAAAAAAATTCTCTCTTTTAAGATCATCGAGATTCTCTCCCAGGGTCTTACCGGTAACCGTAACTACATCCAGATTCAGATAATCTCTCAGATAAAGCTGAACCATAGGTATACCTCCCGCAAACCAAAATGCCTCGGTTGGATATGACCCACTCGGTGTTACATTGGCTATATGAGGAATCCTATGATTGATTTCGTCTATTTCTTCGGGTTCTAATACTATACCCAGCTCTCTGGCGATTGATGGCATGTGAAGCATGGCATTTGTTGAACCGCCGATAGCACTGTGAATAACAAAAGCATTATAAAAGGCTTCCTTAGTCATTATCATTCCCGCGGTTATACCCTGCCTGACCAAATCCATTATTGCTCTTCCGGAATTTCTTGAATACTGCAAAATATCTCTCATGGTAGCCGGTGCCAAAGCGCTACCGGGAAGCGCCATTCCCAATGCCTCAGCCATACACTGCATGGTACTGGCGGTTCCCAAAAAGGCACATGCACCACTGGACGGGCAACCGGTCAGTTTATAATCTCTTACCTCCCCGTCCGTAATCTGTCCTTTTCTCTTTTGTCTTAAGGAAATGTCTCCCGCCCTCATTGATGTGGTCATATATGGGCTTGGCCTCATGCTTCCTCCGGGAATAAATATGGAAGGAATATCGAGTCTTGCCGCCGCCTTAAGGTGGGCGGGAACCGATTTATCACAGGATGAGGTAAGAATAAGTCCGTCCCAGGGTGTAGCCGATGCATGAAGCTCCACCATATCACATATGGCCTCTCTTGAAGCCAATACATAATTCATACCGTCATGTCCCTGAGCGCATCCGTCGCATATATCCGTTGCATGAAACTGTGCAGGAAAACCGCCACATTCAAATACACCGAACTTTGCCTGCTCGGTCAATTGATTAAGATGGATACTTCCCGGGTGACTGTCACCGTATACATCCTCGATCAATATCTGTGGCTTTGTAATGTCTCTTTCATCCCATCCTGAGCCCAGCTGAAGTGCGTCGTACTGTGCCCATAGCTTTCTCTCGGGAGAGCTTTTTTGAATTTCCTGCTTCATCATTATCCTCCGTGATTAACAAATCTCCAGTTCAATATTCTATAATTTGTTATCTGTTTATTATAAAAAAGTATCCCAGTACCAAAATACCCAACGCAATCCTGTACCATCCGAAGACCTTAAAGCTATTGCGTTTAATATAGCTCATAAGGAATTTTATCGCCACAATCGATACGACAAAGGCAACAGTCATACCCGTTAATAAAACCGCCATCTCCATGCCCGTAAAATCAAATCCAAACTTAATCAGCTTTAATGCACTCGCTCCGAACATAACAGGTATCGATAGGAAAAAGGAATATTCGGCAGCTATGCTACGGGATGTCCCAAGCAATATGGCTCCCAAAATTGTTACTCCCGAACGGGAGGTGCCGGGTATTAATGCGAGTATCTGAAATATACCTATCAGAAATGCGGTCCTATAGGTTAGCTCATTAAAACCGTTTATTTTAGTTTCTTTTTCTTTATTGCTGTTTTCAATCAAAATGAATAGCACACCGTATACAATCAGCATAACGGCAACCATTATATAATTATAAAAATGCCTATCAAACCAATCGTCCAGTAAAAAACCGATAACCGCCGCAGGAACGGTGCCTATTATAACTTTATACCAAATTCCCATGGTATTAATTTTTTCCTGCCTTGATTTCTTTGTCGATAAGGGATTCAATCTTTTAAAATACAATAATACAACGGCCAGTATAGCCCCAAGCTGAATGACCACACGAAACATCTCCATAAATTCTTCACTGGATTCAAACTTTATGAATTCCTCTACAAGAATCATATGCCCCGTACTGCTTATAGGGAGCCATTCTGTAATACCCTCTACTAAACCAAGTAATATAGCCTTTATAATTTCCATAAGTCTAATCCTCCACGCCCACTTAAGGCATAATTTATACCTATAATATTTCTGTTTGAGCATATCATTTTTTAAATCAGATTGCAATAATTACGCTCACATTATAACGTATATGCATATATTTATGATATATTAATTCTCGGAATTAATTATAATAATATTATCGGTACTCTCGCACAATAAACATATATGAGTGCCAATAAAAATGAGGTGAAAATATGACTGATGGTAATTATATTAAATTTCTTTTAGGCAGTAATACGAAACGGGGATTTGTTTCCCTGTTTGATGAACTAAGGGATCCGATTAATGGGATGCGGCTTTATATAATTAAAGGCGGTCCGGGAAGCGGTAAGAGCTCTCTGATGAAAAGGGTTATAAAACATTTAAAGGATAAGGGAAATACCATGGAATGCTTTCATTGCGCCAGTGATCCGAGCTCTCTCGATGCATTTATAGATTATGATGCGAGGATAGCTATGGTTGACGGTACTGCACCCCATATAATGGACCCTGAGTATCCGGGCGCTTATGATGTAATAATCAATATGGCTGACTGTTGGGACGATACGGTTCTTAAGAAGCATAAAGACGAAATAATATCCTTAAGCGATAACATATCCATATGCCACAATATGGCTGCCTCCTGTATATCCTCTGCTGCCACCTTACTTGATAATAATATCCATATCGCCAAGCCTTATGTACGGCAAAATACAATTAATGAATTTGTCACAAAACTGATTAAGAAGCTTGACGGTTCAGATGCCGGAAGAATAAAAAAACGTCTTCTAAGTGCCGTTTCAGTCGGTGAAACCGTATTTTTTAGCGAAACCATTGAAATGCTTTCAAAGAATATCTATGTAATCCCGGATATGTGGGGAGCGGCATCAAAAGCCTTATTAAACAAGCTGCACAGTGCCGCTTCATTATTGGATATCGAGCAGATTGTATGCTACTGCTCTATCCGTACACCGGATAAAATAGACCATATTATATTTCCTTCTGCAGGAATAACCGTAACCACGGCAAACCACTTTCATTCCATAAGCGACAGCAAGCACCATATAATACATGATCTTATGAAGCCCCTTCCCAAGATTACTCAGGAGCAGATGAGCCGGCACCTTAATAAGGCAAAGGAGCTAATTGATATAGCCGGTGAACATGTCAGAAAAGCTAAGCTTCTTCATGACGATCTGGAATCTTACTATATCAAAGCCATGGACTTTACAAAGGTAGATCCAATATTCGATAAAGTAATCAGTGAGTGCGATTTATAGTTTTTAAGTCATAAAGCCATTTTATAATTTAATAAATATATGAACATCAACTCCTATATTTCATATTATGATATTAGTTTTAGCTAAATCTTTTATACATGGCTAAAATTAAGCATCAAATGAAAAATAGGAGGTTTTGTTATGTTAAAACTTCATAATGCATGTATAGGCAGCATTGTTACGGTAGAGGATTTGTCCTCAACAGGATTGCTTCGGGAAAGAATGCTTGCCCTCGGGCTGACAAAAGGTGCAAGAGTCGAAGTTATCAGAAAAGGTCCCTCCGGTGACCCAACGGTATTTTGTATACGAGGTGCGATGATTGCTCTTAGAAATGAAGAGTCATCATTGGTGACAGTTCAATAAATCATATATGTATGGTGTTGGAGGCAATATGGGTCTAACCTTTCAGTCAACGAAAAATTCATCATTATCGGATATATTTCATATAGAAAAGAGCGAAAATCAGTATGTTATTGCCTTGGCAGGGAATCCAAACACGGGCAAAAGCACTGTGTTTAATTCTCTTACGGGCCTACATCAGCATACCGGTAACTGGCCGGGAAAAACAGTCGTAAATGCCAGGGGAGAATTCAAGTATGAGGACAAGGATTTTATTCTTGTCGACCTACCCGGGACATATTCATTGTTCTCTTCATCTGTTGAAGAGGAGGTTGCCAGGGATTTCATTTGCTTTGGTAACGCAGATGCCATAATTGTAGTTGCCGATGCCACATGTCTTGAAAGAAATCTGAATCTTGTATATCAAATAATGGAACTGACCCCAAATGTGGTTCTTTGCATAAATCTGATCGATGAGGCTAAAAAGAAGAAAATAGAGATTGATGCTGACGGGCTGGGAAAGGAGCTTGGAATTCCTATCGTATTATGCGCTGCAAGAAGCGGAATAGGAATTATGGAACTTAAACGGTCGATACATGAGGTCGTTACTAAAAAGGTTAAGCCCTGCCCCAATATCGTTATATATGATGAATACGAAGAGACTCTTAATAGGCTTAGTATTATCCTTGATGAATATTTCAAAAATATAAATCCCAGATGGGTGGCTTTAAGAATGATTGACGGCGATGATAAACTGATTATTTCTCTGAAAGAATTAATGCCCAATGAGAAGATAAATGCTGTCAATCACATACTCGAAGATTCTAAACTAAATATGGATAAACAGACTGTTAGGGATATAATAGCCACAACTATTTATAAGAGGGTTGAATCTGTAACCGAAAGGTATGTCAAAAATAACGTAAAGAAGATAAACAGAGATAGAATTATAGACAATTATATAACTTCAAAGCGATTCGGAATACCGTTAATGCTATTATTTTTAGCAATAATATTTTGGATTACGATATCAGGAGCCAACTACCCCTCTGCTCTATTATCAAAATTCTTCTTTATGCTTGAAAATAAGATTACATCGCTGTTTAATCATTTAAATACGCCTGACTGGGTCCATGGTGTACTGGTATTGGGGCTTTATAAGACTCTGGCTTGGGTCGTTTCTGTTATGCTGCCACCCATGGCCATCTTCTTTCCTCTTTTTACTCTACTGGAGGACCTGGGTTATCTTCCGAGGGTTGCATTTAATATGGACCATTTATTTAAAAAAGCATGTTCACATGGTAAACAATGCTTAACCATGTGCATGGGATTTGGCTGTAACGCGGCGGGTGTAATAGCCTGCAGAATTATAGATTCTCCCAGAGAAAGACTGATAGCTATTTTGACCAATAATTTTGTCCCCTGCAACGGAAGATTTCCGACCCTAATAACCATATCTTCCGTGTTCTTGATCTCAGCGAAGGGAAATGACTTTGGTATTCTTCCGGTCCTATCGGTCACGGGTATGGTTGTAATCGGAATAATCATAACCCTACTGGTCTCATACCTTCTGTCAAAAACCATACTAAAGGGTTTGCCTTCAACGTTTACACTGGAGCTTCCCCCTTACAGGGTTCCCAGGATCGGAAGGGTATTATATACCTCAATAATAGACAGAACCATGTTCGTCCTTTGGAGAGCCGTCATAGTCGCAGCCCCAGCAGGAGCAATTACCTGGATATTAGGAAACATTTTTATCGGGGATTTAAGTCTGATTGGTCATGCCGCATCCTTCCTTGACCCTGCCGCCAAATTGATAGGTCTTGATGGTTATATCCTTATGGCATTCATACTCGGACTTCCTGCGAATGAAATAGTACTTCCTATACTATTGATGTCGTATCTGTCCACCGGTTCTATAATAGAGTTTGACAGCATTGAATCTCTTAGGAGAATTCTTATAGATAATGGCTGGAACCATCTTACAGCCCTGAATACGATGCTGTTTAGTCTCCTTCATTGGCCCTGTGCTACGACACTTATAACCATAAAAAAAGAGACCGGCGGGTTAAAATGGACGGCTCTTTCAGTAATTATACCAACATGTGTTGCTGTCATTATATGCTTGTTTACCACGGTCATATTTAAATTATTCGGCTGGGCATAAATATATAATTGAATTTATGTGTCTATATAACTGACTCCCATATGTCGGATTTCAATTCTAACATATGGGAGATTGGTTCTATGGCATTGTATATTTTACTTTATAATTTCTCATTTTGCCTATCGCGATATTTATTAAATTCACATAACAGCTCAGGGTAATCATTAAAAAAATTGACCAGATCCTTAATCCCTGACAGAATCTCAGCATTTATCGTATGCTCCATTTTTTCAGTTTCGGTCAGTAATCCATCGGTAATGTTAAGTAGCCTTAGGAATTTTTCGATAAGATTGTGTCTGTAAAGAAGAGCTTTTCCCAAGGCCATACCCTTCTCTTCCAATATTATTACACCGTATTTCTCATATTTAATCAGATTCAAGTCGGAAAGCCTTTGAATCATCTTTGTTACTGAAGGAGGTTGTACATTCAGAGCCCCTGCAAGGTCATTGACTCTGGTGAATCCTTGCTCCTTCGAGAGTCTATATATCATTTCCATATAATCCTCAGCCGATGGAGATAGCGTACCCTGGTCCTTGCGTATATATTCACTAAAGGTATAAAACTCCCGGTCCGACATATATAGTATCCTAATAAGTTATTTAATTCATTATATGTCTGTATAAGGTCAAATAATGATATCAGTTCTATGTCTCATCGATACTGGATTTGATTCTATGGATAAGCATATCTATAGCCACCTCATTCATTCCCCCTCTGGGTATGATTATGTCTGCATACTTCTTGAAGGGCTCAACAAACTGCTCATGCATGGGTTTAACGGTATCGATATATTGGTTAATTACAGATTCCAGCGTCCTTCCTCTTTCTCTTACATCGCGGATAATTCGTCTTATTAGTCTCTCGTCAGCATCCGTATCAACAAAAATCTTTATATCCATCAGCTCTCGCAAAATAGCATTTTCAAATATCATGAATCCTTCAACTATAATAACCTTTGAAGGCTTTACCGTTACGGTCTCAGGCAACCTAGTATATTCCGTATAAGAATATACGGGTCTTTCAATGGCCTTACCCTCCTTTAGGGCTCTTATGTCGTTTATCAGTCTGTCTGTATCAAAAGCATTC
>JAAYTK010000063.1 GCA_012523775.1 Clostridiales bacterium
AGGAGGATTTAAAGATGAATAAACTGGAGTTTGCTATCCGAATGGAGAATGAGGGAAGACAGTATTATTTGGAACAGGCTTTAAAGAATCAGGATAATGCACTCAGTAAGGTTTTTAATATACTGGCTGATTCTGAGAAGGAACATGAAGAACTTCTTAAAAAAAGACTGAACAATGAGGAGTACAGTCTTAATGAGGATGACAGTATTAAAAACATTAAATCTGTATTCAATGGACTAAAGGATTTTGAGGCCAGTACTATTAGAAGTGCAACGCAGCTTGATGTTTATCGCCTTGCGGTTGAAATCGAGGAGAAGAGTATTGATCTTTATAAGGATATGCTTAAGGCCTCTGATAACGATAAGGACAAGGAGCTGTTCGAATTCTTACTTAGAGAAGAAAGAAAGCATTTGACTTTATTTGACGAACTTGTTAAGATGCTTACCCGTCCCGAGGAATGGGTTGAATCCGCAGAATTTGGACTGAGAGAAGACTATTAGGTTAGAACTAAATAAGTTATTATTTACAAAAGGGATGTTTTAAACATCCCTTTTGTTGTACCTCCCTTTTATGGTACCAGGTACCAAATCGAGGTGTACCAGGTACCAAATTGGGGTGTACCTGGTACCGAGATCATGCAGGAGAGAATCCAAAATATCTCAATATCCCGATGTACATTCCATAAGCGAATCCGTACTGATTATCGCGAAGCAATGTGGCATCGCCGGGATTGGTCAAATAACCCATTTCCACCAGAATGGAGGGCATAGTGGTACGCCTTAGGACATAGAAAGTCTGATTTTCTCTTATGCCGTTGTTGCGGGTACCGACAGTCTGAACTATACCATCCATTACATTCTGAGCCAACCAATTTGATTGAGTGCCGTATTGAAATATATATACCTCCGTTCCGTTGATTGCAGGATTAGGGTTCGCATTGCAGTGGATACTGATAAAGTAATTTGCAGGCCATTCATTAGCCATACGTACTCTTTCTGCTACGCTGGTTGCATTATTTGTTCCAAGAACAGTAGTAGGAGTGGGTCTGGATAATCGTGCTTCAAATCTTGCATCGTTGTTCAAAAGATTAGCAAGATATATACCCACCTGAAAATTTATCTCGGATTCGAATAAACCGTTGCCCGTAGCACCGGCATTATGAAATCCTGTAGGATTATGACCTTGATCTATAAAGATTTTTATTGCCATGTGACACGTCCCTTCTTTAATCTGTGACAGGCACTATCTATAGCGCTTAACACGAATTTCTCAATATATCATATTCCTATATTTACATGTTGTTACTTTGGGACATCCATAAGGAAAATATCTAGTAAAAATGAAAAAAATATGATATGCTCAAATTATTAAATGATATAGCAGAGGTCAGGAATGTTAAACATTATTAGGAGTATAAAAAAGAATAAGGTTATTATGCTTGCGGCCTTTATCAGCATATCTGTGGGATTTCTAATCATTCTGATTGGAATGATGTTGTATAGGAATAGACTTTCTAGTCTGGATGCCGTTGATAATCTGAACTATAATACATATAAATATCATTATGCGCTTATATCCGAGGAGTCTGATGCGCCGTTTTGGGAGGCTATTTATGAAGGGGCCTTAGAGATGGGCAAGGAAATGAACATCTATGTGGAAAGAACGGGCTGTAGTCTGCCCAGTTCATACCCTCTCCAGGATTTAATGAAAATGGCCATCGCATCGAAGGTGGATGGTATAATTATTGAGCCGAACCAGAATGAAGAGATAGAAGAGCTTATAAATATGGCAGATGAAGCCGGCATACCTGTCATCACTGTCCTTAATGATGAGCCCAACAGTAAGCGTAAAAGCTTTATCGGCGTCAACAGCTATAATCAGGGACAGATATATGGAAAGCAGATTATAGAATTGATAAACAAGGGAAAAAAGAGTGTTACGGTTCTATTTAATTCAGACAGCAATGAATCAGTCAGGAATATAATTTATCAGACAATCAGCGGAATGTTGACCGACAGCGGTGCCCATGTTAAATCGGTCAATGTCAATACTCATAGTACATTCAGCTCAGAGGAAGATATTCGTAACATTATAAAGGATAATCAGAATCCCACCGAGATTTTGGTTTGCCTGACTGCCGTAGACACCCGAACTGCTTATCAGGCCGTGGTAGATTATAATAAAGTTGGTGTAATAGACATTATCGGATATTATGATTCGGATTTGATACTGAGAGCCATACAAAAGGATATCATTCATTCCACCATGTCGATTGACGCAAAGCAAATGGGTGCATATTGTGTGATGGCTTTGAATGAATATATGCAGACAGGGCAGGTCAGTGATTACTTCGCCGTAGATATTTATGCAATAAATAAGGATAATGTTGAGGATTACATTAAGGAACGATCCGAAGAAGAGTAGAAAATGCGGGGTTGGTGGTTGGAATGAGAAAGAAAATCATTCAGGGGTCTATCAGAATTCGATTGGTATTGATATTTGTATTAACAACCGGCGTTGTATTCTTTGCCAATATGTTCATGTACTATAATATCAATAAATCCATAGGAAGTATTGATCAGGTGTATGTTAGCAATATAGGCCTTAATGAATTAATGGATTCTCTAAATAATCTTCACGGGTATGTCTATGAATACCTGAATACAAAGTCCTCGGATTCTCTTGAAAACTATTATATGAGCGAACAAAACTATAAGAATCTGGTCAATGACCTTAAGGGGGACGTGACCGATAACAATATAATATTGATGCAGAAAAACATCAAGAACATGTCCGAAGCGTATCTTGATCTGGTCGATGCGACTGTGGATGCAAAGAGAGGTAATAATATCGAGCGCTATAAAGCCAATTACGAGGAAGCCACACGGACATATGACTATATCAGTACACATATCATAACTTTAAATAATGAGCTGTTTAAAAACAATTCAAATAATTATGAGCTGCTCAGGACATCATTAAATTATCTGGAAATAATCAGTACCTCGGTACTTCTGTTTATAATGGCATTTAATATAATTTTGATAATCATAGTGACCCGAAGTATAATTGGTCCCCTAATGAAGCTTACCAAGACCGCAAATGAGATTTCTGCCGGTAATTTTAATGTTGATTTGGTTCCTGTAAACTCCTCCGATGAGGTCGGAATAGTAACAAAAGCATTTAATACAATGACGGTCAGTATAAATCAGTATATCAACAGAATTAAAGAAAGCATGGAGCTGGAAAGTAAAATGAAGGAAAGGGAGTTGATGATGACCAATCACCTGAAGGATGCTCAGCTAAAATATCTTCAGGCACAGATTAATCCTCATTTTCTTTTCAATACGTTGAATGCAGGTGCTCAGCTTGCAATGATGGAGGGGGCCGACAAGACATGTCTGTTCATTGAAAACATGGCAGATTTTTTCCGCTTTAATATGAAAAGC
Source organism: Clostridiales bacterium (assembly GCA_012523775.1). GTDB lineage: Bacteria > Bacillota > Clostridia > Lachnospirales > Lachnospiraceae > Mobilitalea. The sequence goes on from JAAYTK010000063.1 coordinate 3,450, forward strand.
TTCGACCAGGACTCGACTCTTAGAGACGAGATAAAGTTGGTGGATACATATATTTATATTTTGAACGTGCGTTTTTCAGGAAAGATTAATTTCAATAAACAGATAGACGAGAGCGTATTGGACACTAAGGTTCCCAGTATGATTTTGCAGCCCGTGGTAGAGAACTCTGTAAACTATGGCATAAGGGATATTGATTATGAAGGTAAAATATTCTTGAAGGTTGACCAGGTGGAGGATTCGATTCAAATTACAATTTATGATAACGGGGCAGGGATGGACCAAGCCACTATTGACCGTGTCTTAAATATGGGTATTAAGTCCGGTAGCTTGGAAAGGGAAGTGAGTCTGACCAGAGACTCTAACGGAATTGGACTTGGGAATGTAATTAACCGTCTAAAACTGTATTATGATAGGGATAATATTTTCCATATACATAGTGACGGTCGCAATAAGGGAACAACAGTAACGATGCTGATACCAAAGGAGCATACATCCGACAATAATAACGAAGATGAAGATATCGAAAGGAGCTCACATGTATAAAATAATGTTAGCAGATGACGAAGGTATAGTAATTGATTCTTTGAAATTTATTATCGAGAAAAACTTTGGTGAAAGCTGCACAGTCGAATATGCATATACAGGAAGAAGCGTAATTGAGCTGGCAGAGAAATTTAAACCGGATATCGCGATAATGGATATACATATGCCCGGGATAAACGGAATCGAGGCTATGAAAGAGATTAGGAAGACCAACAAATCCGTTATATTTATCATTATGACAGCCTTTGATAAGTTCAATTATGCCAAGGAAGCAATCAATCTTGGGGTTTTGGAATACCTGACTAAACCCGTCAACCAATCCGTTGTCACACAGGTACTGCAAAAGGCTATGGACATGATTCAGGCTGAAAGGAAGAAGAGAAGCAACGACCTTCTTATCCGTGAGAAGCTGGAGATAGTCATACCGATAATCGAGAGTGATTTTATCTATGCTGCATTATCGGGCTATGACTTTGAAAGACTGAAGGATAATTTCTGTAATCTGCTGGGAATCAAGGATGATTATGGGATGTTTATGGTTGTGGAATTTGGAGATTCGTTGGTAGACGGCAAGCTTACCAATCCCGTCGGAATCAGTGTTAAGGCGCAGGCATTTTATCCGAATATCAGGGCAAGCATAAAGGATGAGCTGGACGGTGTGGTCAGCCCGATTATGGGTAATAAGATAGTTACATTTATTCCGTCTGATAAACCGCAGTTGGAATATGACGACAGAATCAAAATCATAGAAAAGGCCAGAAAGCTTGTAAGAGATCTGACGAAAAAGCTTGATATTCAGTTTAAGATCGGAATCGGCTCAGTTACACCTCTTAACAAATTAGGGGACTCCTATAAGGAAGCCCTAAGTGCAATAATGAACGGTAAGGGAAGAGTCGCTCATGTTAAGGATCTGCCAATTGGATGCGAATATGAAGAAGACTACCCTGTTAATATAGAGAGTGCCTTATTTGAGAAAATCGAGAAGGGTAATATTGAAGGTACAATTGCTGAAGCAAATCTCTTCTTCGATTGGATGATAAATAATTATCCTGACCATATGATGGATGTAAAACTTAAGGTTTTGGAGTTTGTATTATTTGCAGAGCAAAAGGCATTTCTTAGCGGTGGAATGACTTATTATTTCTTATATCGTAAGGACTATCTGCCCACCGTAATCAAAATTGAAAAATATGAGGAGCTTAGAAAATGGTTTATTGATAAGGTCACGGAGGCCTGCAGAAATATAACCACCAAGCGGGAGGAACAGACCAGTGGCCTGATATGTAAGGCAAAGGCTTATATAGAAGAAAATTTTAATAAGGATATATCATTAGATGATGTGTCGAGGAGTGTTGATATAAGTCCTTACTATTTCTCAAAGCTGTTTAAGGAGGAGACCGGAGAGAATTTTATCGAACATCTGACAAATATAAGAATCGAAAAGGCGAAAGAATTATTAATGAACAGCGGTATGAATATAAAAAACATATGTATAGATACAGGATATAGTGACCCGAATTATTTCAGCAGAATATTTAAAAAGCAGGTAGGTGTTACACCTACCGAATACAGAGAATTGAGAAGTTGAAGCTATTGGTATAAGAATATGGGGAGAGTGTAATGAAAAATTCGGTGTTTTGTATTGTAATCATGTTAATCATTATTTCGTTTTGCGGCTGTAGTGGGGACAAAATCGAAACCTATGAAGGACATGAAACGGAAAGTAAAATAAAAATAGGTTTATCCTTTGATTCCTTCGTTATTGAACGCTGGCAGAGAGACAGAGATGTGTTCGTTTATACGGCTGAGGAATTAGATGCTGAGGTTAACGTTCAGAATGCTAATGGAGATGTGGATAAACAAATTTCTCAGATCGAGTACTTTATTGATAAGAAAATGGATGTAATAGTAATAATAGCTGTAGACTCTAAAGCGTTTCAGGATGTGGTAAAAAGGGCCAAGGATGTAGGGATTAAGATAGTTGCCTATGACAGACTATTGATTGCTTCTGATGTAGATCTATATGTTTCATTTGACAACGAAAAGGTCGGAACCCTGATGGCAGAAACCATTAAAAACAATGTACCCGAGGGGGGTAATATTATAACCATATTCGGACCTACCACCGATCATAATGTGCAGCTTGTAGAACAGGGATATCATGAAGTTATGAAGGATGCAAATCTGAACGTAATCTATTCGGTTAATGCTGTGAACTGGCTTGCTGAGGAGGCTTACTATGCAGTAAATGAGGCCTTACAGCTGACATCTCAGATAGATGGGGTGTTTTGTGGAAATGACAATCTCGCAACCGAGGCTGTACGGGCGCTGTCGGAGAACCGTATGGCGGGCGACGTAATCGTAACAGGACAGGATGCAGATCTTGCGGCGTGTCAGAGGATAGTCGAAGGTACTCAGACCATGACAGTATATAAGCCTGTTGATAAGCTGGCTAAGGCAGCAGCTGAATATGCCGTTAAGCTGGCCAAGGGTGAGAAAATCGATGTAAATACTACCATACACGACGGTGAAAGAGAAGTGCCTTATGTTAAGCTGGAGCCGATTGCGGTTACCAGGGATAACATAGATGAGATTATTATTGACGGAGGATTTCAAACTAAAGAGGATGTGTATCTTAATGTTCCTGAATTAATAGGAGAATAGTAAATTATTGTTATCAGAATAGCATTTTTTTGCGACCTGCCTATAAATGAATTTATCATAATACTTGTCAAAATGAAAATATACGATAATTCGCAAGTTAGTCCTAATTAAGTTATGATATATTTGAATTGCAGTAGTATATAGATATTCATTTTAAGGGAGGTAAAAGAATAGTATGAAGAAAAGATTAATAGGAATCTTGCTATGCATCGTTATGGTGGCATCGGTACTTACTGCTTGTGGAACTAAGGAGACAGGCGGCAAGGGAGGAGACAAGACGATTGGTGTATGTATGCCGACAAAGACATTACAGCGTTGGAACCAGGATGGCGAGAATATGGAAAAGCAGCTTAAAGCAGCCGGCTATAATGTTGATTTACAGTATGCTGATGACGATATCCCGACTCAGGTTTCACAGATCGAGAATATGATAGCTAATGATGTCAGCCTGTTGGTTATCGCTTCGATTGATGGTGACTCACTGGGAACAGTTCTTGCGCAAGCCAAGAAGAAGAACATTCCTGTAATCGCTTATGACCGCTTAATCATGAATACAGATGCAGTTACATATTATGCTACATTTGACAACTACATGGTTGGTCAAAAACAGGGTGAATATATTGAGCAGGCGTTAGATCTTAAGAACGCAGCAGGCCCCTTCAACATTGAGCTTATCACAGGTGACCCTGGCGATAATAATGCCAGATACTTCTTTGACGGTGCTATGGATGTTCTGAATCCTTACATTGAGTCAGGTAAACTGGTTGTTAAGTCCGGTCAGACTGATTTTGCTACAGTTGCAACAGCAGGTTGGAAAACAGAAAATGCTCAATCCAGAATGGAAAACATTATTTCTTCATTCTACGCAGACGGAACACAGCTTGATGCCGTTATGGCAAATAACGACTCAACAGCACTCGGTGTAACTAATGCATTAACAGCATCCTACACCGGAAAATGGCCAATCATTACCGGACAGGATTGTGACATTGCTAACGTTAAGAACATGATTGCAGGAAAGCAGTCAATGTCAATCTTTAAGGACACCCGTACCTTGGCAAATCAGGTAGTTAAAATGGTTGACGCAATCATGAAGGGCGAGAAGGCTGAAGTTAACGATACTGAGAGTTATGATAACGGTAAGCTTGTAGTTCCCACATATCTTTGCGAACCTGTATTTGCAGATGTTAACAACTATAAGGAGTTATTAATCGATTCAGGATATTACACAGAAGATCAATTAAAGTAGTCTTAAGATAGTATTAAATCAGTATGGGGCTATTGCATATCCTGTTATATGAATGCAAAAGCCCCATACATAAATACGGATATAGAAATTACCTATACTTAGTCTGAAATTTGGTTATTTTTTGGAGGGGGATACTATTGGCGAAAGTATTACTTGAAATGAAGAATATCACCAAAACTTTCCCTGGCGTTAAAGCACTTGATAACGTTAATTTTGAAGTTATAGAGGGTGAGATACATACTCTCGTCGGTGAAAACGGTGCGGGTAAATCCACACTTATGAATATATTAAGTGGCATCTATCCTTATGGTTCCTATGAGGGAGAGGTTATATATGACGGCAAGGTTTGTCGTTTTACTAATATTAAGGATAGTGAAGAAAAGGGAATTGTTATTATACATCAGGAATTAGCCTTGGTTCCCTATATGACAATCGGTGAAAACATGTTCCTAGGTAATGAAAGAGGTAGGACATTTGCGATAGATTGGGATGAAACCTATGATAAGGCAGATAATTATTTACGAATAGTAGGGCTTGAGGAATCTTCCAGAACCTTAGTTAAGGATATCGGTGTCGGAAAGCAGCAGCTCGTAGAGATAGCGAAGGCACTTGCAAAAAATGCTAAATTATTGATTCTGGATGAACCTACGGCTTCCTTGAATGAAAAGGATTCAAAAGCACTGTTAGATTTAATTCTTCAGTTTAAAAAAGAAGGTTTGACTTCAATTTTAATATCTCATAAGCTCAATGAGATATCTTACATAGCAGATAAGATTACAATAATTCGTGACGGAGCAACGATTGAGACCTTAGATAAATCGGTGGATGAAATCACAGAGGACCGTATAATTAGAGGTATGGTGGGACGAAGTATATCTGACCGATTCCCAAAGAGAGAGAGTAAAAATATCGGTGAGATGGCATTGGAGGTAGAGAACTGGAACGTATACCATCCGATATATGAAGACCATAAGATTATTGATGATGTAAGTTTATATGCCAGAAAAGGTGAAGTGGTAGGAATTGCCGGTCTGATGGGTGCCGGAAGGACGGAGCTTGCCATGAGCTTATTTGGTAAGAGCTATGGGACCGACATATCTGGCAGAATAAAAATTAACGGGAGAGAAGTGAATCTTCCAAATGTTAGAGCCGCAATCAAAGAGGGATTAGCGTATGTCACAGAGGACAGAAAGGATAACGGACTTATCCTGGGCGATACGATTAAGCATAACATAACCCTTGCGAATTTATCAGGAGTCAGTAACAAGGGAATTATTGATGCTGATAAAGAGTATAATGTAGCAGTTGATCAAAGAGAAAAGCTTAATATAAAATGTCCTACAGTCGAACAGAATGTTGGTAATTTAAGTGGCGGTAATCAGCAAAAGGCGTTATTGGCAAAATGGATGTTTGCGAATCCTGAAATTCTTATTTTGGATGAACCAACCAGAGGTATAGACGTTGGTGCAAAATATGAAATATACTGTATTATCAATCAATTAGTAGCAGAGGGCAGAACTGTTATACTGATTTCTTCAGAGCTTCTCGAGGTCATCGGTATGTGTGACAGAATATATATAATGGATAGCGGAAAAATCGTCGGTGAGGTTGAGGGTGACAAAGCGACTCAAGAGAATATTATGTCACATATTTTGAAAACATCTAATAAAGGAGCGTAGACAATGAATAGAGCAAAAGTAATGTCGTTTATAAAAGCGAATACAATGATTATTGCATTGGTCGTTATTACTGCTTTCTTTGTTTGGCAGACAGGCGGTAAAATAATTCTTCCGCAGAATGTCAGTAATCTTATTTCTCAGAATGCTTATGTATTCGTATTGGCAACAGGTATGCTACTGTGTATCTTAACAGGTGGTAACATCGATCTTTCTGTAGGATCGGTAGTGTGTATTGTAGGTGCTGCAGGAGCAACCCTAATGGAAAACAGGGATGTACATTGGGTTATTGCCGTTATATTCATGTTAATTCTCGGCATAGCCATCGGAGCATGGCAGGGCTTTTGGATTGCTTATGTTCGTGTACCACCATTTATATGTACATTGGCGGGAATGCTTATATTCAGAGGTCTTTCGAACATAATATTGGATGGCTTGACAGTATCACTAACCAATACCACCTTTATCAGACTCTTTGGTGGTGGAGCCGATTGCTATATATCCGATCTCTTTAGTGTAGAGGGATTTAACCTTACTGCTATGGTAGCGGGTATAATAACAAGCGTAATATATATAATTATTCAGATTCAAGGCAGAGTAAAAAAGATAAGAAAAGGGTATGAGATTGAACCCATACAGAACATGCTAATAAGATCGGTAATTATATCCGCCGTAATAATAGCATTTTCTTTCCAGCTATCAAGATATAGGGGTATACCCACAGCATTAGTTATCGTGGTAATAGTAGTATTAGTCTACGGTTATATTACTTCGAAAACAGTTTTAGGCCGTCATTTTTATGCTGTAGGCGGCAATGAGAAAGCAGCCAGGCTTTCCGGTATTAATACTAACAGAATATACTTCATTGCATATACAAATATGGGATTTTTATCAGCATTGGCAGGTATGCTGACGATTGCACGCTTTACATCTGCTCAACCCTCATATGGACAGAACTATGAAATGGATGCAATAGCCTCCTGCTTCATAGGTGGTGCCTCCGCTTATGGCGGAACCGGTAAGGTATCCGGAGTTATAATCGGTGCGCTATTGATGGGTGTAATTAATATCGGTATGAGCATCAAGGGTGTAGACAGTAACTGGCAGAAGGTTGTTAAAGGCTTGGTTCTCCTGGGAGCGGTAATATTTGATGTAGTATCAAAGAAGAAAAATAATTAATTTATCTACAATATCTCTCCTTTTACTTTTCGAAAATGGTGTTGCCAATTTAAAGGCAACACCATTTTATCTTGCACATATATTTTAGAGTTTTACTAGAATTTCTTCGTATTCATAGCCTGTTCTATCTTATAGAAATTTTCTATAGCATTAGGCTTCATCGTCGCTATGATTGTATAGATGCAGTCTATAATAATCATCTGAACAATTCGAGAGTTTAAAGCTAAGATACGGTAATGTGTTTCGCGACTGGCTGTATAAAGCTTTATATCGGCAATTTCTGTCAAAGGAGAACTCCCAATATTAGTTAATGAAATTATAGTAGAACCGTTATCCTTTGCCAGTTGAGCGTTCTCAACTATATCTCTGGAGCTTCCTGAGTGGCTTATTGCAAACACAACATCTTTAGATGAGGCACAGGTTGCTGTGATTGCCTGTAGGTGAGAGTCAGAGAGTGCTATGGCATCTATACCCAGACGAAGCAGCTTGTGTTGAAGATCTAAGGCAATAGCGTGTGAATTACCTAGGCCAATAATAATAACCCTATTTGCATTTAAGATAGCTTCAACAGCTTTTTCAATATTTTCTGATTTTAAAATGTCATGGGTAAAATTGATAGCATGTAATGTACCTTGAAATACCTTGTCAATTATGACTGAAGGAGTATCATCAGAATTTATTTCCTCATGGATGCTCTGCAAAGGAGATACTATATCTTGAGCGAGTGTAACCTTGAGCTCTTGATATCCATTCAATCCAATACTTCTGCATGTGCGAATTACAGTGGCATCACTTACTCCGCTATTTTCTGCCAGTCCTGCAACAGATAGATAGATAACCTTTTCAGGGTTTTTCGTAATGTAATCAATAACCTGTTGTTCAGACTTACTTAAAGAAGGATAAAATGCTTTCATTTTTAATAGTAATGCGGGAACCCTTTTATTATCTTCCATATAACTTCTTAATGATATAAATATTTATATCATAACTCCTTTTCTATTTTTTATGAAACAATATTTCTTAAAAAGAGAAATAAAAGTATTTATTGTTTTAATACGTTTCTAGAATAACATATTTGAAATTTTATTTCAATAATTTAATATACTATTTTTTTCAATTTGTCACTATTAACAAAACATCTAAGATAAATCTTATATATATTACCTTTAAATGTAGTAAAATTACATTTAATTAGAATATTATTACAAATAAAGTTTTGCAAATTACTTTAATAATTTTTATATAAATAAAATATGACAAAAAAATCACAATTAATGATAAAAAAACTAGTACAAATATACACTAATGCAGGACAAAAAAGTGAAATTACAAAAAAGAAAAATAAAACTTGAAATAAAACAACATTTATGTTATCATTTTACCATGGATAGAATATATGCATTTTCTATTGTGAAATAATATTTCGGAGGATATGCCATGAAGCAATTAAATGTAGGTGTAATCGGAGTGGGATTTATAGGTACTTTACA
>JAAYTK010000064.1 GCA_012523775.1 Clostridiales bacterium
AGCTTATTGCTATCCGTTTCTATTACTGTTTTGTGGTTTCGTTTAATGAAAATCTATTTTGAAGTCTCCATGTGATAGACTTCAGTTTTTTAGAATTTTCAGGGTTGTTTCACTGTTCAATTATCAAGGTACTGATTTCGCAATGCCTTAATTTTAAAGGCTTTACGCTATTTGTTTTTTGCTTTTCGCAAGGTTCTGTGTTGCGTCAGCAAGGACCATTATATCACCCCTAAAAATTTATGTCAACAACAATTTATATTATTTTTTAATCCTTTTTTGGATTGTAAGAATTAAACAAAGCGACGTACCATTTCTGATGCGTCGCTTTATACTCATTAAGAAAGGTATTACCCCTACTTCTGTACCAGATGAATTGCAAAGCCTCCCAGCTCCTCTTCTAAATATATAGCAACCGGTTTATTATTCTTGTCATACTTTTTACTTTCCTCATTAAAGGTATATCCCTGCTGCTTAAGATGAAATATCGCTCTGTCTATATAATTGGTCTGAATTGCAATATGACCCTTTTCACCGAGATATGGCTCATTCATTACCTCTATTCCGGTACCTGCAAATACTGAGCCGTTACCGACTTTCTTTTTAAATCCGAAAAGCTTCTCAAAGGCTCCCGCCAGATGATTTGCCTGCTCCTCGTTCTTTGCATTTATACCTATATGACGAAGCTCGAAGCCCAGCATCATTGTAACGGCTTCCCTGGTAAGTTCGGTTATCTTCTCGAATTCCCCCGCTTTGATAATATCATCCTTAACCATCCAGCTTCCGCCACAGGCTATAACCTTAGGAAAATCAAGGTACGATGTAAGATTGTTCGCATTAATACCTCCGGTAGGCATAAATTTCATATTTACATACGGTCCTGCCATGGCTTTAATCATAGCCAATCCTCCGGCTGCCTCAGCAGGAAAGAACTTAACCACCTCAAGACCCAGCTCGATTGCCACTTCAACATCACTGGGAGCTGAACATCCGGGAGTAATGGGGATCCCCTTATCCACACAGTAACGGACTACCTTAGGGTTTAATCCGGGACTAACGATAAAGGTAGCGCCTGCATTTACAGCCAAATCAACCTGCTCTGTTGTAAGAACCGTTCCTGCTCCGATAAGCATATGTGGGAAGGCTTCTCTCATAAGCCTTATGGATTCCTCTGCGGCGGCTGTACGAAATGTTACCTCTGCACAGGGAAGCCCACCGTCACACAAGGCCTTTGCCAAGGGTACCGCATCCTTTGCGTCATCCAGCTTAACAACCGGTACAATACCCATTAACTGAATTTTTCTTAGTACATCGTTCATTTCGATTCTCCTTTATTTAATCTGAATCAGTTATAAATGACTAAAACAAACTTACTGCCTTCATAACTATATTTAAGAAAATGTTCTTATCATATAAAAAGCTTAATATTGCATTATCCTTTATTTGTTCGAATGCGGTTTTTCCCAGCTCCGTTCCGCCAAATACAGTTATTAAAATAAATAGCAGCCACACCACAATCACTCCCTGCAGGCCTCCTACCAATAAACCGGCTATCTTATTTAGCTGATTCAGTATCGGCAGCTTACTTATAATATTAAGAGCAATACTTAATATCCAAAGCCCGATAAACACAATAACAAAGGTAATTACAAATGCCAATGCATTAATAACTATCCCGGTTACATGGGATATGATATATGATTTAACATTAGCCTCCTGCTTAGCCTTGTTCTCACGAAGAGAATCCTTAATGGATTTTGGTAAGGGTAGTCCCTCAATCATATCATCATCGTTGGCAACCTCGGTCTGGTCCTCAAACAACATTTCCTCTACCTTCTGGGATGTCTTCTCATAAAACACTTCGTTATTTTTTAGCATCCCGTTTATCACAGGACTTATCCATACGGTTAAAATCAATGAGATTATAAATGAAAACATCGAGAATACAATCTTAACCAACCCAACCCTACGCCCAATCAATGCATTTATAACGATAATTCCGGCAACGATCAATAATAACCAGTTCATAAACTCCTCCTCCTTTTTCACACTTTACGAAGTCAAAATACAACCTTCTACTCAACCAGCTGTATCTCTAAAATCTCCTGTGGATTAATCATAAAATAACGGTCCAGATGGTTGATGGGATATATAGCCGAGATATTGGTGGAAAATGTATATCTGAACTTTTCCCTTCCGTCAGCCCTATATATGAGGCAAGAAAGATTATCATACATAATCACTTCTTCTCCGGAGACATATATGGTTTCATATTCAAAATCCAGCTCCTTATCCAGAACCCTGTTACCCTTTAGGTCATATAAGAGCAGTCTTGGCTCTGTCTCTTTGGTCTCGTCAAGAACAATACCTGCATATTTTTCATTATGTAATATGCTTTTGATTTTGCCTTCTACGGTTTCTTCTTTGGTAAACTCTGCTATCTCTTCCATGGCAAATATCAGCAACCCGTTCTCTTTATAGGCACAGACTGTATCATTATCCAGAAATGTTATTCGAGGTACAATCTCGTTTTCGTGAATCTGTACCCCTGCAAGACGATCGGTAAAATTCTTACCAACCTCTCCGTAGTTTAAAAACAGTATATTATTAATGATTTCTCCTTTGTTAATGCTAAGATATGTTGCAGCCACCTTTTCTCCGTCATCGGAAATAGAAATATCCATAGGATAGCCGTCCCTTGTTATATTTGTTACCTTCTCACCAAGGAGGTCTCCTTCTTTACTGTATAGCTCTATATAGCTGGTGTCTTCCTCTATCATTAGGACGGCTACCACTCCCTGCTTTGCCACCTCGGCCTTAACAATGGGATGGTTCATAGTTAGGCTTCCTGCTATTCCCTTTTTGTTAAATATATGTAATTGCTTGCTGCCCCTGTCGGCTATTACAACATAATCCTCACAAGTGTCGGCAATCGGGTCGGCCATTTCATAGGCACCGTTCCACAGCAAATTCCCTTTACTGTCAACAGCAACGGCACCGTCCCTACTGTATCTGACTACAGCACTCTTATATTGCAGATATCCTCCCAGGTTCTCCTCGGTATTATCCACCCTATCCATGACCTCATAATCCTGGTAGCTACGATTAAATAATCTGATTAAATATATCGCTCCGATTACTATAATGATAACAAACAGTGACACAAATATAATCGTCCTGTTTCTACGATATCTCCTTCTTCTCTCTTCGTAATCCCTCACCGCTTGTCCACCTACTTCTTTTAATGCCAAAGATTTATTTGCTTGTCTCTGACTTTATAGAAATTATACCTCATTTTCTGAATAATGGCACTAGTATTTTACATATAAAATGTGCCATAGCATATTAACCTTAAGATTAATTGTTCTACGGCACGTAATAGCATTTTATTATGTTTTATCAATAACATTATGGAAGAATAAGCTTCTGCCCGATATAAATCATATTCTCATCTTCAATGTTATTAAGCTGCTTGATTTTAGATATGTAATTGGCAGAATTATATAGTCTATAGCTGATGCCCGCCAGAGAATCCCCGGCCTTAACTATATAGTATTTTACCTCCTCCTCAGCCGCATTATCATCTGCTTTCTGTCCGGTGATGGTTTCCTGAAAATCATCCTCAACGGTCTCCGAACTTCCTTTATTTCCATTCTGTTGCCCGTTATCGGAATTTATATTATTTTCATCGCTCTTATTATCTTTATCGTCCTCATTTACAACATCAGGCAACGGAGATACCCCTCCCGGAACCACAACAACATCTAAGCTTTCCTCTGTGTCAATAGGCTTATCGACTACCTGCTCCTTTGCGGCATTTGACATTGCCTGATTATTTTCATTTCTTAAGAATACGGACTCTACTTCCTTTAGATTTTGATATAAGGAATCCAAGGTGCTTTGCATGGTTTTCATCTGGTCATAGTTGCTTAGCATGGCCGCACCTACCACCAGGATAATTACTGCCAGCAGTGTACCGGCACCATACATAAGACGACTTATGCTCTTGCTTTCCTCTGTTGGCTTCTTATTCTGCAGTATTGTTCGAATTTCCCTTGATACTCTGTCATCATACTGCTCTTCCTCGCTGGGTTTACCCTTGCTTTCAATCATATAAGTTTGCATGTCTTCGTTCTTCTCGTAGTATATGTAATAGCCACTCTGCGAGCCTAAGACTCCGTTCTCATAGAAATAAAAGGCTTCCTCCTTTTCCATATTATCATAGGTGAGCAGGGTTTTATCCTGTCCGGCAAAATTATCTATATGAGCCTTCAAAATTCTCTCTTTATCCTCCAATAGATATCCCGGTCCTCCGATAAACCATCCCACAATTTCGGTATTTACGAAATATTTCTTAATATTTTCATATATGGATGTCCAATGGTCATTGGTAAATGCAATACCATTTGCCACATCGATTCCTTCCACCTCTACCGCTCCTGATATGAAAAGACACCGTCCCTGTTCTAGCTTTGCATATTGGCCGACTAATACGGCCACACGGCATGTTGAATAATCCTCCCCTGCCAACTGCTTTGCGAAGGTCATAACATAATCTTCAATATATATTTTTCTGGCGTTTGTACTCTTTCCAATCTGGCGAATATTTTTTGGCATTTTAAAGCTTGTCTGTACCATGTCAGTCTGATTCGCTTCTGTATTATCATTGCTGTATACCGATTCTATCATAGGCCCCTCTCCTATCAACTATTAAGTTAAGGTACGGTGCATACTGCACAGCTTTCTATCTATCTTACCATGAATCAGACATACATTGTGTCACATTTGGTATCGGTTTGATAAGAAGTTATCTTCATGATTCTACCTACGCTCCATAAATCGTATATTTTCCACGCAATATCGTCTGTCCTAGTTATTACATTTGCGAATTACGTTTGATTTTGAAGCTTGTTTTTAATATATGGCTGGTTTTCAATGTCTATTTTTAAAGTATTTGGTAATACTTAACCTAAGCTTATGTTTTGCATTATTATGGAGGTATTATGGGCATTTTTATAAGAAGCAAAAATCGTACTATATACTTTAATTCAAACGAAAAGAATTCAGCCTATGAACTGGGCTTGGAATTATTGGCATTAATGAAGAAGCATTTGAAATATAATAGAAATATCGTTTTCTTGTGTATCGGGTCAGACCGGGCTACAGGAGACTGCCTCGGGCCTATAATCGGATACAAGCTGTCTAAATATATTAATCAGCCACATATTCATATCTATGGGACTTTGGAGCATCCAGTACATGCCAAAAATCTAAAAGACACCGTCACAATGATAAATGAAAAGCATAATGATGCTTTTATCATTGCAATCGATGCCTCGTTAGGTAAATCAGATCATATCGGTTATATAACTCTGGGTGACGGTCCGCTGAAGCCGGGGGCAGGAGTAGATAAGGATCTGCCCGAGGTCGGTGATTTATTTATCACGGGTATCGTCAACTTCTCCGGATTATTTGATCATATGCTTCTGCAGACAACTAGATTAAATGTTGTTATGTCTATGGCTGACCAAATATGCTTGGCTATTAAATATTGTGTTAGTAATGTAAAATCTCAGCTGTTAAAGGAGGCAGTTACGAAATAATTAACCCATGTTCTGCCTATGGAACTGTACGGCCTCTGAAATGTTAGAAGCATTGCCGGCCTCAATAATATTGATTAATGAATCTATTCTATCAAGCGTAATAAGGTCTTTGCCTATAAAGGGCTCATATTCACTGGCTATTTTTAAGGTCAGTCCCTTTATCTTTTCATCTGCCTGAGCTATCTCTGCGATTATCTTCTCATTCTCTGCTTTCAGGCTACTTAGCTTGTCCTCATACTGTCTTTTTATTTCAGAGGTAATTACCTGAACTGTACTATTTTCAAAGGTGAGAAGCGCCTCCTTCTTCTGCTGGGCAATCTCCGCCACCTGAGCGTCAAGCTTATTAAGCTCCTCATCAAAATTCTCTAAGCCATATGCACTTTCATCTCTGTCCTTTTTAATATCTTTTTTAATGGCCTTTATCTTTCTCTTATTGACTACTATATCATGACGCAGAGAACCGACCTGCTTAAGGACATCCCTATGCTTGTCCTTTGTACGATTTCCAATAAGAAGATAAAGTCCTCCGAATATTACAACCGTTATAACATATGTAAGAACAAGATAATATATTTTCTCTTCGGGAAGAATGAAGTAGTATATGCCACAGGGAATAACCAGTAGAGTAATAAAAAGTGCCAAGATTATTATTAAAATATCGCTAAAATACCTTGGATAATATAAAGCATAATAAAGCTTCGTATTACAAAAGGAAGAAACATGCTTTTGTCTGAAAAGAGTCTTTGTCTCAAGTTTAAGTCTATGATTATCTTCCCTAAGGGAAGCCGTCTCCTCGCTTATTCTCTCAGACATCTTCTTACTCTTACGCTTGTCTCTTTTATCCTTTATCTTTTTTATGCTGGCTCCTGTTTTATCTAATTGCTTATCAAAGGCTCCTTCTATTTCGGCTCTTCTTTTTTTAATCGTAGCCTGAACCTCATCAGATGACGCCCTTTCTAGGTTTTGAATATTCTTTTCGTTCTTTTCTTCTTCCAGCATTAAGTTTTTTAGTTTTTCTTGATATCCGTGAAGCTCAAGTAAATTCTCCTTGATTTCATTTAGTTGTTCCACCCCGCCGGATAACAGATTTCCTTCATCCATTACAATTCCCCCCGGTACATTATTATATTTAAATTCTAACTCCATTAACTCTATAGGTCAAGATTAAGTCTAAGCCTTAAGCTCCTCTATAGATGGATAATTCAATTCTCCGTCGATGGTCAGGTCTGTTTCAATAAGTTTACGGATACAGTTTTTTTGTTCCTGATTAAGTTTTACGTACCTCTTTTTCTCTATCTCGGCAGCAATTGCATCGTAATCCTTGCTTACCGAATCTATCATTGCCTCTTTGATTAAGATATAGTGCAGCATTAATTGATTCCTACGCCTCTTATTAATAAGCTCATTAAGAAGCTCCTCCACTTTACGCTTTTGTGGCTCGCCATAGGGGAAAATCTTCTTAAAATAGGCCTGATAGTTTTCTTCACGCTCTTTCTTACTTTCATATTTAAATCCAAAAAAAGTAGCCATATATAATATCCCTCCTAATAACCGAAGATTCCTTCCAGAGATTCATCATTTTCAATCCATTCTGAAACATCAATAACACGGTAAGCATCCTTGGTATCCCTAAGATAAACATCCTTAATGCCAGCATTAATAACCATTCGCTTGCACATCGAACAGCAGATGGCGTCCTTGACATAATTACCCGTATCCACCTCGATACCTGTAAGATAAAGAGAACTGCCAATCATTTTGTCTCTGGATGCGCTGATGATTGCATTTGCTTCGGCATGAACACTTCTACATAATTCATAGCGTTCTCCTCTGGGAATATTAAGCTTACTTCTAATGCACTCTCCAATATCACAGCAGTTTCTTCTGCCTCGGGGTGCGCCCACATAACCTGTGGATATAACCTCATCATTTTTCACCAGAACGGCGCCGTATTTTTTACGAAGGCAGGTTCCTCTCTGCGCAACAACCTCAGCCAAATCTAAATAATAATTGGCTTTATCCCTTCTCATCATTTGTATGTACCTCCCACAAATAAAAATAATTTCTCTATATTGATTATTTTAATCTAAACCAAGCCATAATGAAAGAACTTTGTATATTTCTTTTTATGAAATAGTCTAAAGGAATTTAAAATAAAACTTTAGTACTAATACTTAATCTTTAGGGCTCTGAATGAATTCAGAACCGCTAAGAATGTTACGCCCACGTCTCCGAATATGGCCATCCATAGATTTGTAATACCCAATGCGCTCAGTATAAGTATCAGTATCTTTACACCTATGGCAAATATAATATTCTGATTGGCTATTCCGATTATTTTCTTAGATAATCGAATGGCCACCGGTATCTTTGCAGGTTCATCTGTCATAATTACCACATCTGCTGCCTCTACAGCCGCATCCGAACCCAAGCCACCCATTGCTATTCCTACATCGGCTCTGGCAAGAACAGGAGCATCATTTATCCCATCTCCCACATATGCCAGCTTACCCTTATGGGATGTTTGAGTGAGCAGTTCTTCCAGCCTATCCACCTTATCTTTAGGCAACAGCTCCGTATATACCTTGTCAAGACCAAGCTCTTCGGCAATTTTCTCGCCGACACTTCTTTTATCACCGGTAAGCATTATGGTCTGCTTTATATTAGCAGCCTTTAGGTTCTTAATTGCCTCATGGGAATCCTTCCTGATTTCATCGGCTATCAAAATATATCCTGAGTAAATTCCGTCTATCGCAACGTGTACGACGGTGCCCGTTTGCTTCTTATCTATATAATCTATTTCTCTTAGTTTCATCAGCTTGGCATTTCCGGCTATTATTTTCTTACCATTTACCACTACCTCAACACCATGACCTGCATTCTCATATGCCTCCGATATGATACTCTGGTCAATTTCTTTTCCGTAAGCCTTTAGAATAGACTTTGATATGGGATGACCGGAGATGCTTTCTGCATGAGCAACCAGCTCTATAAGCTCCTCTTTGGATATACTCGTCGAATATATTTCCTGAACCTCGAATACACCCTTGGTAAGAGTTCCTGTCTTATCAAAGACCATAATCTCCGTATTAGCCAAGGCTTCGAAATAATTACTTCCCTTTATAAGAATTCCTTTCTTAGAAGCTCCTCCTATTCCGCTAAAGAATGTTAGAGGAATGGATATAACCAGTGCACAGGGACATGAAACCACAAGGAATGATAATGCCCTATAAGTCCACTCACTGAATTCTTCTCCTTTTACTATAAGAGGAGGAAGCACTGCCAGTAAAACCGCAAGAATTACAACAACAGGTGTATAATAACGTGCAAATTTAGTTATAAATTGTTCCGACTGAGATTTCTTACTGCTTGCATTCTCTACCAAATCCAAAATCTTACTGACGGTAGATTCTTCATATTCCTTCGTCACCTCGGCTGTAATGAGTCCGCTTATATTAATACATCCGCTTAATATCTCATCCCCTGGTCCCACATCACGGGGCAAGGATTCACCTGTCAGAGCGGAGGTATCCACCATAGATGTTCCCTGTAATACCCTTGCATCAAGGGGAATACTCTCACCGGGCTTAATTACAATTATATCTGAAACCTTTACTTCTTCGGGAGAAACACTAATAATCTCATCATCCTTCTTTATATTTGCATAGTCCGGTCTTATATCCATCAGGTCCGCAATAGATCTCCTCGACTTGTCAACGGCATAACTCTGAAACAGCTCGCCTATTTGATATAACAGCATTACGGCTATTCCCTCGGCATACTCACTGATTATCATTGCTCCTATAGTTGCTAAAGCCATAAGGAAATTCTCGTCGAACACCTTACCCTTTGTAATATTCCTGACCGCCCTAAGAACGATATCCCCACCGACAATAATATAGCTCGTAAGAAACAGCACGATATTAGGCCATTCCTGTCCTGTGTCTATTAATAATGCAGCCACCAGTAATATGGCTCCTGTTATAATCCGTATTAATCGTTTTTTCATATTATTGTTCATGCTTTCTCCCTCTAGCCTTTCCTAATTCTAAGCCTATTAATTATGCCTGTACTATTTTTGTACCGGGTTCAATTCTTCCTATAATTTTTTGTGCTTCATTGATTATCGCAGACATATTATCATCATCCGCTTCAATGATAAGCTTTTGAGTCATAAAATTCACGGTTGCTTCCTTAACACCGGTTAATTTACTGACAGCTGCCTCAATCTTTGAAGCACAGTTAGCACAATCCAGACCTTCAAGTTTAAATCTCTTTTTCATGTAAATTCCTCCATTATATTAACGTCATTTAATAAATATATATAAATCTCCATGAATACTTGAACAAGTATTCATGTGTTGGGGTAAAAAATAATTCTGTTACGAATTATTCTTCATTAATATGGACTAAGCCCTGATCAAAAATCATCTTTACATGTTCATCATCTAATGAATAATATACTACCTTACCTTCTTTTCTGTTCCTAACCAACTTGGCCTGCTTTAGCACTCTCAATTGATGAGATATAGCCGATTGAGTCATGTTCAGCAGATATGCGATATCACAGACACACATCTCGGCTTCATCCAGTGCCCACAAAATACGAATTCGTGTAGAATCTCCAAACACCTTAAACAACTCGGCTAAATCATAAAGAGTCTCTTCCTTTGGCATCTTTGCCCTAACACTATTCACAACATCCTCATGGATAACCTCACAATCGCATCTGTCAGCAGGAACTGTTCTTTTCGACATGGTTTCACCTCGTTTTTGATTAATCATATGCAAAATCATATTATATGTACCTTATTGATTACATATGAATGATTGTTCATATGTTTATATATAGATTATATGCCGAATTAATTTGAATGTCAATGGATATATGAATAATTGTTCATATATTTGCCCATATACGCATATTTCGTCATATTGAGACACTAAACGTCAAAACTCCCATATTATATTATAGGATACATTTGTATTCAAAATATTAATAAGGAGGTTTCATATGCATGACAGTGATTTAAACGACGAGAAATCCCAAATAGCCATAGATCCGTCTGACCCTACCACCATTCCAAAATACATGGATTCTATGCCGATTCCATATATCGCCGAACCAAATCAGTCGCCCTATGCAGATGATAATTATTTTTATACTATAACGATGATAGAGTCAAAGCACAGATTCCATCATTTGTTTCCACTGACGACTATCTGGGGATATAACGGTACCTACCCCGGACCGACAATCGTTGCTGCTAAGGATGTTCCCATCAAGGTAAAATGGGAAAACAAATTACCAAAGAAACATCTTCTTCCAGTGGATCATACCTTACACGGAACTATGGATACACCCGATGTTCGTACTGTTGTCCATTTACATGGAGCTAATGTTGCTTCCGACAGCGACGGTCACCCTGAAGCCTGGTATTCAAGAGACAATGTGTTCGTCGGCCAAAAATACACAAGAGAAGTGTATGAATATACCAATCATCAGGCAGGCGCAACCCTATGGTATCACGACCATGCAATCGGAATAACAAGGTTGAATGTATATGCTGGGCTGGCAGGGTTTTATCTGATAAAAGATTTCCTGGAGAAAAGGCTTGGTCTCCCGGATGGGCCTTATGATATCCCCATAATGATTCAAGATAAATCATTCAATAAGGATGGGTCCCTTTTCTATCCGGATAACTCGAATCCGCCGGTAACGAATCCGGTTCCTTCGACACCCTCGATTTTCTTTGGAAATACCGTCGTGGTAAACGGAAAAGTATGGCCGCATTTAAAGGTTGAGCCCCGTAAATATAGATTTAGAATCCTAAACGCATCGAATGGGCGTGCTTATAATCTCAGACTAAGCAATAATGAAGTGTTTCATCAGATTGGTACGGATTTAGGACTGTTACACCACCCGGTGGATATTTCCTCCTTCACTTTGGAGCCCGCCGAAAGAATGGACCTGATAATCGACTTCTCAAAGTATAAGGGACAGGAAATTATTCTACAAAACAACGCACAACCGTTAACTCCGGGAATGGAAGAAATTATGAAGTTTATTGTAAAGGAGAAATTGTCCTGCCCCGACACCAGTATCATACCCGATGAACTAATGCCCGCTCATAAAACAAATCCGGAGCTTGCCGTTAAAGAAAGAACCATGCACCTGGATATGACGACAGATCATTACGGTAGAACCCTTCACCTGTTAAACAATAAATTATGGAGTGACCCGGCTACGGAAAGACCTAAGGAAGACTCCATAGAAATATGGCATCTTGTAAATCACTTTGATTTTCCTCATCCTATCCACCTTCATCTGGTGCACTTTGAAATATTGGGTAGAAAGCCATTTACCAATAAGGATTTTGATGATAAAGGAAATTATAAGTTTAATCTCAACAACCTAACACCGCCTTTGGATTATGAAAAGGGGCCTAAGGATGTGGCCAGAGCCGACCCCGGTCAGGTGACATCTATACTCATTCATTTTAAGGAGCATACCGGCGACTATGTGTGGCACTGCCATATATTAGAGCATGAGGATAATGATATGATGAGACCCCTAATAGTGGAAAAGCAATAAAGATAAAAATGACCATATCGCCGTAATCGGTGATATGGTCTGTTTTTATTTCCTATAACTCCACCCTGCCCTCCAGGGCTCTTAGAAGCGTTACCTCATCAATATATTC
>JAAYTK010000065.1 GCA_012523775.1 Clostridiales bacterium
CCCAAGCAGCATCGAAACTTAAGGCAACCTTGTTCTCGTCAGTGGCTACACAATAGATTGGCAGGTCTCTCTTCCTCCCGATACTCGATACTGTGATGGCATCGGGTAGATACTTGATAGCCATGCCAATAACAGCAAGGATACTTAATACAATAATCCCAATCTTAACAAACAATGTAATATCCGATATCGATTTACTTTCCTTTTGATTACTCTCATTCTGATTGTTCATAGCTTCACCAATTATATTTGTGTTACTATAATATATTGGTGCTTAAAGGTAAATATTCGGTAAGGGCAAGCCTAAAATCTACTGCGGATGTATATTAAATATGTAGTCTGTCTAGTAAGTCTTTTCCTTTTAATAATTGTAGGTAGCAAGATTGTACTTAGTCGCATCTCCGATAGCCGCTGTTTCATTTCACCTTGCCCAATTTGTTATAGCTTCCTTTTTCCGTTTATATCAAAATATTTTTTAAGTTTATTTTGTACGATTAAAAACATTAATAAATAAAATGCAATAAATAATCCTAATTGAAGGTAAAACATATATACAGTAAGATCATCTGAAAAAGATATAATTCTCATAATTATAAAAATTAAAATGTTAATAAAAAGATAAATGAAACCATAAATAATAATCAATTTCCCAGCTAAGTTATTTGCATAATACCATGCTTCTTTCGATTTTGTTGATAATTTTGTTCGAAAGCCAAATATATTATTTGGCTCACTAGGATTACCTTTGTATAGCAAAAAACCGGGTAATAGAAATAAAAGAATGAAGAAAACCAAACTCATTACTAAAAATACTATATGATTCATACTCTTTTCCTCCTAATGAGATATTTGTGAGATATCTGCATCGACTTTTATTACAATTATTTAACCACATTATGTTTTTTATTGTACACTCCTGTTATAAAGGATATCTTGTATATATTGTGACATAATAATAATCAAATTTTCTTTTATTTCCTATTATAAGGGATATTTTACATAAACTCAAATAATACAATGACTATGGTTTCATCATGAATTATTCCCGCTCACAGCTTCCTCTCCCAATGAAATCAAAAATCACATTTCCATCAACTATGAACCTATAATGTATCCTACAGTCAATACTTTCTCTTACAGTACGAATCATATTTCCTTTAATTGGAGCAAGTAAATCTTGTGGATTTTTATCTATCAGAGTAACCTGTAACTCATATCTTCCTTGCTGCACCCACAATTCACGTTTGCTATATTTCCTTATTTTTGCTCCTAGGTAAGTTGCAAATCGATATTCCTTACCACCATAATATACAATACCAATACAGCCCTTAAATGTTATTCTCCCATATGGTATAAGAATCCCATATAGTAATCATCTTTTATGATCTCATCTGGAAGCGAATACCTTTAACCAATCTTTTTCCTTTTAAATATTTTTTGAAATAATAATCCTAAGGAACTTACTGATAATCCAATACCATATAATAACCCATTGGAAGCAACTCCTGTTTTAGGAGCAGAACCGGCCGGTACTGATTCTTCAGCAATCTCAATATCTGTGGGATCATCTGAGTCATCATTTGATATACCTTGCGGTGTATCCAAATCATCTATCTCCAGAAAATCATCCTCAGACTCTTCTGAGTCCTCAGAATCATCTTGGGGAACTTCAGGCTCCTCATCCTCGATAGCCTCGGGCTCGTCATCTAAGGAATCGTCATCTGAATCCTCAGGACCTCCCTGGGGAACTTCAGGTTCCTCAATCTCAATATCTTCTGAATCATCATCGTCGTCGGGTATATCGTCGATTACACTGAGACCGGGTCCTCCACCAGTAGGTTCATCATCGCCTGGCTCTTCATCTCCAGGCTCATCGTCGCCGGGTTCATCGTCACTGGGTTCATCGTCACCGGGTTCGTCATCTCCAGGCTCGTCATCGCCGGGTTCGTCATCGCCGGGTTCGTCGTCGCCGGGCTCATCATCTCCGGGCTCATCATCTCCGGGTTCATCAGGTTCCTCTAACTTAAAAGTATCACTTTTTTTGTCAATCTCTACTTTAAAAACATTAATATCACTGGTGTCAACACTTCCAAGCCCCGGTACAAGAGCTAATAAGTTAAATATAATAGTATCATTGTTTTTATTGATTTTAAGTGCATTTGGCGCACTTGAGGCAATAAGACTATTTCCTGGGTTCTTATATACCCTTACCGTATAATTTCCTTTGTTAAACTTGCTTACTTTTACATATACATCGCCCAGGCTACTAAATAGATTTTTATTACTGCCGCTACTATCAACAGTATGAATACTGCCTGGATTACCTGGATTAGGACTGCCTGGTCCTCCTGGTCCTCCTGGACCTCCAGGACCTCCCGGTCCTCCCGGATTTGCGGGGCCAGGGGCTGCACCTCTCATAAATATTCCTACATTATTCTAGAGGTAAGTACTCTGTTTTCAGCCTCGTTTTAAGGAAAAACGTGGTTAACCATCAGGTTGGTTGGCTATTTCAGCAGCCAACCATAGAATATGGCAGTCGGACTTGATAAAGAATTCGCATCTCCATAGGATTATTTAGTTGTCTACTTCCAGAATGAGAAATAATCATTCAGTTATGGGAAATCTTTCAATATCACCAACCTTTCTATTCTGATAAAAATCATTAAAACCCCAATTATCATGTTATTGAAATTGGAGTTGACAGGATGTTTTTACATTATATTGTATTATATTATCATTTGTCCCATTTTATGTCATTTATTGGATTTTATATAAATAACTATATAATAATATATAATAAGAAGTCAAGAGATATGCCACCATAAGTTATCTTTTTAATATTTTTTTAACAATAATGGTATTACATAATATCTTTTTTCCGGCATAATACTATGGACGCGAGTGCATCCTTAGGGGAGCGTTTTTATATAATAGAACTCCCTTTTTAGTATAAAAATACGCCCTTCTGTATTCTCAGAAGGGCTATTTATATTCGCTTACTTTATTATTCTTATCTTAACTACTTTTCACTCATACCTTTTCGCTCATTAATAATAATCCGATCCAGCACTGCCTTATATACAAGAATTATTTGGGCATCTATATAGCAGAATTTATTCGATATA